>WTKG01000195.1 GCA_011524475.1 Demequinaceae bacterium | reverse complement strand
GGGCTGTGGCGTGCAGCGCCCCCACTCGGCCTTCCGCTGTCTCCAGGTCACGGGAGGCAATCGCGGCTTGGATCACAAACTCAAATAGCGGCACCTTGGAATCCAGCAGCGCCTGCACCGCCTGATCCCCATGCTGGGAACGCACATCGCACGGGTCCAGGCCATCGGGAGACACCGTCACAAACGTTTGCGACGCAAACTGGCTCTCCAACTGGTACGCCTTCAGGGCCGCATTCTGGCCGGCCTCGTCCCCGTCGAACGTGAAAATCACTTCTCCCGCACCCACGCCCACCTTCACCGGTGCACCCTCGGTGCCGCCCATCAGGCGGCGGATGACCTTCACGTGGTCTTCCCCAAAGGCCGTGCCACACGTCGCCACCGCCGTGGTCACACCCGCCAAGTGGCACGCCATCACGTCCGTATAGCCCTCCACCACCACGGCCTGGCGAGAGCCGGCTATCTGCTTTTTCGCCATATCCAGGCCGTAGAGCACCTGCGATTTTTTATACAGCGGCGTCTCGGGAGTATTGAGGTACTTAGGGCCTTCGTCATCGTCGTGAAGCTTCCGGGCACCAAAACCAATCACGTCACCCGTGACGGACCGGATGGGCCATATGAGCCGGCCGCGAAAACGGTCATAGATGCCGCGCTGGCCTTCGCTTACCAGCCCGCCCACCTTGATCTCTTCGTCCGTGAAGCCTTTCGAACGCAGGTGGTCCAGCAGGTGTGACCAGCCGCGCGGCGCATAGCCCACCCCAAACTGCTCTGCCGCCTCTTTACCAAAATCACGGCCGAGCAAGAAGTCGCGCGCGATCTGCGCCTCCGGGCTTGCGAGCGCCTTCACATAAAACTCTGCCGCCACCCGGTGGGCATCCAGCAGTCGTCGCCGCATCCCTGGAGCCGGCCCGGAACGTGCCGCTCCCGATTCGTAGCGCAGCTCCACTCCCGCCCTATCCGCCAAATACTCCACGGCTTCGGCAAAGGCCATGCCGTCCGATTTCATGATGAAAGAGATGATGTCGCCGCCTTCACCGCAGCCAAAACAGTGCCAATTGCCCTGGTCTGGCCGCACGTGATAAGACGGCGTGCGCTCATCATGAAAAGGGCATAAACCTTTGAGGGAGCCCACTCCGGCAGGCTTGAGCACCACTCGCTCACGCACAATGTCCTCAATAGGGGCGCGTTCACGCACCGACGCAATGTCGTCACGATTGATGGTGCCTGCCACGGCCCCATGCTATCCCCGGCACGAATGCGCCGTGGTGACGTGCGACCAAGGCTAGGCTTATGGCAGCAAAGAAAGGGAAGCCATGCGCGTCAATGCATTCCTCGCCGACAGCGCCGAGGTCATCAACAACAAGATCTATGCCCTCGGTGCGGGGTGGAGCGCCATCAACGTGCGCAGCTTCCCCGCCGTACACAGGCGCGTCGCGGTGGCGGTCTCTATCGCCGTGCCGTACACCGAGACCAACACCAAGCACCAACTCACCCTCCAACTCCAAAGCGAAGACGGCAAACACCTCCCGTTGGGAGCCCGCGCAGGAGCAGACGGAAAGCCTGAGCCCGTCACCCAAATGGGCGGAGAGTTCACCCTGGGACGCCCCCCACAGTTAGTAGACGGCGACGAACAAACAGCCTGCTTCGCATTCGCGATTGATGCCATGCGATTCTCCGAGGCTGGCTTCTTGTCGTGGGTCATCTCGATCGACGGCGAAGAAGTGACCCGCTTGCCGATGCGCGTGCAGCAGGCAGCTCAGTAAGGCCCGGCATGCAGGTTCTCAACATTCTGGAGTCCGTGCTCTATGTGGGCTACGGCGTGGGCGTTGCGCTGGTGTTGTCCGGCATCATCTTGTTGCTGCGCCCGGAACTCAACCCGGGCCACCGCTGGGTGGTGCGCATCGCGTGGGTGGTCACATTGCAGATTATTGGCCTCGGCGCTGGGGCGCACTTCCGTGACTTCGCGGTCGCCAGCACCGCCAGCGTGTACGGCTACCTCGTGGCGCTACTTGGCGTGATGCTACTGCTCGGAGCAGGCCGCCCTCCGGGTGAAACAGAAGACCGCAAAGCTGGTTCCACTGACCACGAGAACGCCCGCCGGCAACTCATTCGCATCTCGGGAATCTCGTCGATCGTGGTGGGCATCGCCTACTTCTTTGTGGTGTGGCGTCTGACCGGATTCTTCGCCTTCGCGTGAACCCCGTTGCCCGCGTCGGGCTCCTCACCGCCTATGCAGTGCTGGGCATTGCCGCCACGGGCCGCTCCACTATCCAACTCGCCACGAAAGCAGCAGAAGCGCCCGTGGCATACACGCTCAGCGCCGTCGCTGCAATTCTCTACATAGTGATCGCGCTGGCGCTATGGCGAGGGTGGGAACGGGTGGCGTTCGTGTTCGCCGCCGTGGAATTAGCGGGCGTTGTGACCGTGTCTGTCTACGAATTTGTGGCCAGCAATCCGTGGCCAGACGCCACGGTGTGGACATCTTTCGGCATCGGCTACGGCTTCACGCCGCTGATACTCCCACTCCTAGCCTTGTGGCTGCTCCGGCGCACACCACGCGACGCTTCTGTTTCTCAGGAAGGCTTGGACGCCACATAACGGTGATGCCAGTCATGGGCAGACTTGTCCGTCAGCGACGCCACCTGGTCCACTGCCACTCGCAGACGCTGGGCGTCGTTCGCCGCTTCACTCCACGCGACCGCAAAGTGCGGATCCAGCACCTCTTGCCCTCGCTCAGCGATAGCCGCCACTAACTCTTCGATCCGGTCACGCTGGCGCGCATACTGCGGGGACGCCTCCCGGGGGGCCATCAAAAAATGCACGGCAATGCCCTTGAGCGCCAAAATTTCCATCTGCACGGTCTCGGGCACCACCAGGGAGGCGTGATGCCGCGTCAACGCGCCATCCCCGTGCGCCGCGCGGGTGGCCTCTGCCACAGAGTCCACAAATCTGCCGATCAACTGACTGGTGAGATCTTTCAAGTGAGCTAATGCTCGGTGAGAGCCGTCGTATTCTTCCACCCAGCTGTCCATCGCACGCAGACGTTCCAACGCCGCAAGCAGCGCCTCCTCGTCACCTCGGCCATACCATTCACGCGCGTGCTGCACCACGTCACGCGCGACCGCCGGATCGCTCAACACTTGCAGGGACACGTGCTTATGCACCACCGAAT
>WTKG01000080.1 GCA_011524475.1 Demequinaceae bacterium | reverse complement strand
AGATGTGTATAAGAGACAGCTATAGAAATTTTTGGCACACCAGCAAATCGTGCCGCCCACGCCCGCATCGGCTATGTGCCTCAACGCCTCACCGCAAGCTCTGGAGTTCAGGCCAGCGCCCTTGAACTAGTGACGTCAGGGCTTCTCACGGGCTACCAGATGTGGCCTGGCAAATCAGCCAAAAGCCGCGCCCGTGAAGCCCTCGCAGATGTAGGTCTTGAAGACGTGGCGCATCAAGCCGTATCCACTCTGTCCGGCGGCCAACAACAACGCGTACTCATCGCACGGGCGCTCGTGAGGGAGCCAGAACTCCTGATCTTGGATGAACCCCTGGCGGGCGTAGACATTCCCAGCCAAGAAGTATTCGCCGAAGCCTTGAACAGGGCAAAGGACAATGGGGCAAGCATTCTGATCGTGCTCCACGAGACGGGTCTGATTGGCCCTCTGCTGGACCGGGCAGTAGTGCTGGAACGAGGATGCGTCACCTACGAAGGCGCGCCCCCCGAGGCAACCGGCGCTCACGCCCTTCCCGGCCACGATCACGTGCATCCCCACGGGCGCGACCCTCACAGCGGAACCCCGCTTGCCAGCGGCCTCAACGTGGCAAGGAAAACTCTTCCATGATTGCAATGCTCACCGACCCTCTCATGCAACGCGCTCTTCTCGTGGCACTTGCCGTCGGCCTCACCGCTCCCGTTGTGGGGACATATTTGGTGCAGCGTCGCATGGCACTCATGGGCGACGGAATCGGGCACGTGGCCCTCGCCGGAGTTGCCGCAGGGTGGCTTGCCCGCACCGGCGCGGACTTTGCTGGCCGCGACGACCTCGCTATCCCTGGTGCCATTGTTTTTTCCATTACTGCGGCAGTGGTGATCGAGATTATGCGCGAACGCGGCACTACCGGCGCTGACGTGGTGATGGCAATTTTCTTCTACGGCGGCATCGCCACAGGAGTGTTACTCATGGCCATCGCCGGCGGCTCCGGCTCCACCTTGCTTGCGTATCTCTTCGGATCCATCTCCACCGTCACCTGGGGCGACGTGCAGTCTTCCGTCATACTCGCGGGAGTAATTCTTGCGCTCGGACTCGGAATGCGACCCGCGTTGTTCTCCGTGAGCCACGACCCAGAATTTGCGCGCTCGACCGGCCTTCCCGTACGCGGGCTGAACATTGTGGTGGCCATTCTTGCCGCTATCACCATCACCGTATCGATGCGGGTAGTAGGGGTCCTGTTGGTCTCCGGCCTCATGATCGTTCCCGTAGCTATCGCACAGGTGAACGCGCGCTCCTTTGGGCGCACTATGAACACCGCTATGGCTATCGGCGCAACCGTGTGTCTCACGGGACTGTCCATCACGTACTGGTGGGATTTGCAACCTGGGGCACTTATCGTGGTCCTCACGATCAGCCTGTATGCACTTGTGGCCATCACCCACGCCGTGAGGTCGGAGTTCGCGCGAAAACGACCTCCCTCCTCGATAGGGAATAATCAATCCACATGACGGTCACCCGCATGACCAAGCAGCGACAAGCGATCATGTCTGCGCTCGAAGGCGTGAACGAATTCCGCTCTGCCCAAGCCTGGCACGAACAACTGCGCACAGAAGGCTCCAAAGTGGGTCTTGCCACGGTGTACCGCACACTGCAAAGCCTTGCCGAATCCGGTGACATCGACTCTGTTGCAGGGGAAGGTGGCGAGGCCCTCTTCCGTCGCTGCGGCAGCCCCGGCACACATCACCACCATTTACGCTGCCGCTCCTGTGGCACTGCAGAAGAAATTGAAGGTGCAGGGGTCGAAGAATGGACTCAAAAAATAGCCCTCAGTTCCGGCTATTCTCAGATTGACCACACCATCGAACTCACTGGAATCTGTTCCGCCTGCGCGGCACGGTAGGAGGCCGCACCTATGGCCGGAGTCCCGGCATTCATTTCTGACGGCCCCCTGTGGGGGTTGTTTGTTTTCTTATTTATCGTGGTGTTTTTTCGCGCCCAAGGCACCTACTGGGTAGGGCGGCTCGCGCGTCACGGTGGCGAAAGGTCTCGCTGGAGCGCGCGCTTTAACTCCCACAGTTTGACACGCGCACAGGACTACCTTGATCGCTGGGGACCCGTGGGGGTGCCCATCTCGTTTCTCACCGTGGGTTTTCAGACCATGGTGAATGCTGCCGCAGGTTTTGGTCGCATGAACTGGTTGCTCTACACCGCCGCCATGATTCCTGGGTGCGTCATCTGGTCACTCGTCTACACCCTGGCAGGGCTCTCGGTGTGGGCCGCGGCCGCACGTCTGGGCAGCGAGTCTCCCTGGCTTCTTGCCGCAGGTCTGGCGGTGCTCGCCATTGTGGCCGGAGGGGCAATCTGGTGGCGGCACCGGAACTCCCCCGAGAGCGACAGCGTCAAAGAAAAGTAATCAGGCACTCCCAAAGCGACGTTGACGGCGGGAGTATTCTTCGATAGCAGCCCACAGGTGGGTGCGGTCCACGTCAGGCCACAGCACATTGTCGAATACCAGTTCCGCATACGCGGCTTGCCAGGGCAAAAAGTTTGACGTCCGAAGTTCTCCGGAAGAGCGCCAAAAGAGGTCAACGTCGGGCATATCGGGCTCGTCAAGGTAGCGTGCGAAGGTTTTTTCTGTGACCTTCTCAGGTTTCAGGCTCCCCCCTGCGACATCTGCGGCGAGCGCTGCCGCAGCATCCGCGATTTCTGCACGGCCTCCGTAGTTGACACACATGGTGAGCGTGAGCACGGAATTGTCTGCAGTCATCTGCTCTGCCCGCTCCAGCTCATCAATAACGGACTTCCACAGTTTGGGGCGCCGCCCAGCCCACCGCACCTGCACTCCCCATTCGTGCATTTGGTCGCGCCGGCGACGGATCACGTCACGATTGAAGCCCATCAAGAACCGCACTTCTTCCGGGCTCCGTTTCCAATTCTCCGTGCTGAAGGCGTAGGCGCTGAGGTGGCTCACTCCCACCTCAATGGCTCCCGCCACCACGTCCAGAAGTGCCGCCTCACCACGCTCGTGACCCTCCGTGCGGGCAAGGCCGCGCTGCTGCGCCCACCTGCCGTTGCCGTCCATCACCACAGCCACATGGCGGGGAACGTCCTCGGGCGGTAATTCCGGGGCGCGTGCGCCAGACGGATGCGCAGGGGGTGTGATGGGCGTCATGAC
>WTKG01000034.1 GCA_011524475.1 Demequinaceae bacterium | reverse complement strand
GTTCAAAGGTTCCATCAGTGCTTCTCGAACCTCCTCTGCCGTGCCTAGGCTCGTGGTGGATACCCATGGCAGTGCACGGTCGACGGCAGAGACAACGTGATCAGATGTGAATGTGCGTGTTGACTCGACAGGAGGGTCCTGCAAGGAACCTTCCGGAATCGCGCATTGGTCTAGAACGCTTTTGCCTCTCGCCAGATAGACCACACGCTGATTTCCGCTTTCGGTAGTGGCAACCGCGAGGCACCAATCCTCTGCTGTGACTCCGTGGAACTCCACCAATGCGACCCCGGCGGGAACGTCTCCCACCTGCACGCCACCCACGTATGCCTGCCCGCTTTCTTGGAACACCTCAGGAACCGAAGATTCCTCATTCCAGTGAACAGTCACGGCATCACTGAGCTGCTGTGCGTATGCATCCGGATCTGCTGTTTCTGCACCACTGAGAGCCCTCGAGCCCACTGCAATTCCAAA
Organism: Demequinaceae bacterium; assembly: GCA_011524475.1. Taxonomy (GTDB): domain Bacteria; phylum Actinomycetota; class Actinomycetes; order Actinomycetales; family Demequinaceae; genus WTKG01. The sequence continues at coordinate 2,718 of WTKG01000034.1, read as the reverse complement.
CACCAGAAAACCGATCAGAGGAATAGCCACCACCGCAATAACAATCTGCCACACAACGGAGGCCGGTTTTTGGCGCTCATCGGTCCACCGTTCGCCATCCCATTTACGCATCTGGTAGGCCTCGGTAGCCTCCGGGTCTGGATACCATCCTGGCGCCCGGTTCTTGTCTAACTCTGACATAGTCCCTCCCCCGTCACTCTTCACATTTTTACTTGATCACGGAGTTTTCTCTACCGCAACAGCAAGATCTGCGCCAGCGGCAACTGTGACTGCAACCTCCCCAGAACTCGAGTTCTGGGCAAGGGTTTCACCTGCGATCAGATTCAGATGCGCCTCGACCGCTGCTACCCGATCATTCGGGACCGTAAGCGTGAGAGTGATCCTGTCCGACACGTGAAGCCCCGCGTTCTTGCGTTCGTCCTGCACCGCACGGATCACGTCACGGGCGTAGCCTTCTGCCTCGAGTTCTGGAGTCACCACCAGGTCAAGCAAGACGAATCCGCCACTGGCTAACACCGCTGCCGCTACGTCCTCCACGTTCGCACTGTCGGTGCCACCAATGACTGTAGAAAGTTCGTATTCGCCTTCCTCTAAAGCAATCCCACCAGCAACAACCACACCATCATCAGCAGACCACTCACCACTCTTGGCCCCCTTAATCGCGGCTTGGACGCCTTTGCCGATACGCGGTCCCGCAGCTCGAGCATTCACGGTGAGAACCTGAGTCACCGGATGCACCTCGGCAAAGCCTTGAGGAGTCATCCATGTCACATCTTTCACGTTGAGCTCTGTTCGCACCAGACCCGTGTAGTTCTCGAAAATTTGCGGTTGCGGGACGGCGACGGTCAGCGCTGTCAAGGGTTGCCGCACCCGAATGTGCGCAGACTTGCGGAGGGAATGCGCGCTGGAGACCACGTCTCGCACCTGATCCATCACGCCACCAAGCTGTTCATCGCGCCATGCGGCAGGGACTACAGGATAGTCCTCCAGGTGCACACTTCGACCCCCGGTCAGCCCACGCCACACTTCTTCGCTCACCAGCGGAGCAAGCGGCGCCATTACTCGCGCCAGGGTTTCGAGAACCGTGTAGAGCGTGTGGAACGCCCATTCGTCTTCATCCCAGAAACGTTCCCGTTGCGTACGGACGTACCAGTTGGTGAGCACATCCAAAAAAACCTCTACTTCTTTGCACGCATCCGGAACGTCGTATTCGTCCAGGAGGCGCGTCGTGGTGTCCACGAGTTCCGCAGTTTTGGCGAGGATGTAGCGGTCCATCTCCGGGAGGCCAGCAATCTCCTCGTCCGCGAGCAGGCGCCCCGCAATGCCTTTCCCGCTATTCGCCGCCCCTGCATACAAAGTGAAGAAGTAGTACGTGCTCCACAACGGCAGCAACACTTCGCGTACGGACTGTCGAATTCCTTCTTCGGTGACCACCAAATTGCCGCCGCGCAAAATGGGCGAAGACATAAGGAACCAACGCATGGCGTCTGAACCATCCCGGTCAAAAACCTCGTTGACGTCTGGGTAGTTGCGCAAAGACTTGGACATCTTGCGTCCGTCAGAACCGAGCACAATTCCGTGGCTGATACACGACTTGAAGCTGGGCTTGTCAAAGAGGGCCGTGGCCAACACATGGAGGGTGTAGAACCAGCCGCGAGTTTGGCCAATGTATTCCACGATGAAGTCGCCCGGGTAATGGTGCTCAAACCACTCTTGATTCTCGAACGGATAGTGCACTTGGGCGAAGGGCATGGAACCAGAGTCGAACCACACATCGAGCACGTCCGGGATGCGGCGCATGGTGGAGGCCCCGCTGGGGTCGTACGGGTTGGGGCGAGTGAGATCGTCAATGTACGGGCGGTGAAGATCTGGCTCACCTGCCTCGTTGAGCGGCAATCGCCCAAAGTCTGCTTCAAGCTCAGCGAGCGATCCATAGACGTCCATGCGCGGGAACTCGGGGTTGTCGCTCACCCACACAGGGATGGGAGTACCGAAATAGCGGTTGCGCGAGATCGACCAATCGCGGGCTCCCTCCAGCCATTTGCCAAATTGGCCATCTTTAATGTGTTCCGGAACCCACGTGATCTCTTGATTGAGTTCCACCATGCGGTCACGGAATTCACTCACCCGCACAAACCAACTGCCCACCGCACGGTAAATGAGCGGGTTGCGGCACCGCCAGCAGTGCGGGTAGGCGTGATCGTACGTTTCGTGGCGGAGGACTTTTCCCTCCTCTTTCAGGTCTTTAATGACAGCAGGATTTGCGTCAAAAACTTGTTGACCCTCGTAGTCGGGGATCTCCGAGGTAAAGCGCCCCTTGCTGTCAATCGGGACAACCGTCTCGATTCCCGCCTCTGCACACACGGCCGCATCGTCCTCACCGAATCCGGGAGCAAGGTGCACAATCCCCGTGCCGTCTTCCGTCGAGACAAAGTCGGCGGCCAGCACCTGGTGGGCATTCTCGCGACCCGCAAAATAGTCAAACGGAGGGTGATACGTCAGGCCTGCAAGCGCGGAGCCAGGAAGCTTCGTTTCTTGGCCGCGAGCATCGGCGAAAAGTGCGTCGTTATCGCCTAAAAGTGCGCCTTCTCCGGGAGAGATTGCCGTACGTACACCTATCTCTCGCTCATATGAGCTGAGCCGGGAAGTGGCAAGTACAAGCTTGCGCCCTCCAAACGCACTGTTGTCGCTTGCTCTAGTCACCGAGTACTCCACATC
>WTKG01000079.1 GCA_011524475.1 Demequinaceae bacterium | reverse complement strand
GTGTGAGGGCGGCCCCACGAGAAGTGCCCGGTCCACTGCCAGGCTGGGGTCGAGATCGTGTGAGAGATGCCCCCACAGTGTGGTCCCGAGCGAATGCCCAATGACCACCCGGGGGCCGTCGCCAAGCATGCTGAGTTCTGCATGCGTCACCTCACGCCACGAGTCAAGTGTGGGGGCGTCGGGTTCGGGAAGTTGAGGGTATTGGACCGGGATGCGCGCACGGCGAAGCTCCTCGGCGAGCCACCCAAGCCAGTGACCTTGTTCTCGGCGGTGCTGGACTCCATGGAGCAGCAGGACTCGGGGAGTTGTCATGCTTTTAATCTACTTCCGCCAGGATTACCTGCACAATTGCGGGGTCTTGTGCCTCGTGTGGGCTAGCCTCAGCCCGTGACCCTTGCAATCCTTCAAGTCGTGGGCGGCCTTGTGGTGCTCGCGTGGAGCGCCGACCGTTTTGTGCTCGGAGCAGCCTCCGTCGCACGCCTGCTGGGGCTCAGCCCGCTCCTCATCGGAATGCTCATTATTGGGTTTGGCACCTCAGCGCCCGAGCTAGTGGTCTCTGCGCTTGCCTCCAGCGCCGGCAACCCCGAATTGGCGCTCGGTAACGCGTTCGGCTCCAACATCGCCAACATCGCGCTCATCGTGGGTGTCACCGCACTGCTTACCCCCATAGCTGTGAGCCGTGGCATCACCCGCATTGAAGTGCCCATTTTGTTGGGTGTGATTGCGCTGGCCTTTGTGTTGCTTGCCGACGGCACCCTCACCCGACTGGACGCGGTCATTTTGCTGATCGGCTTTGCCGCATTCGTCGCTCGCACCATCGTCACCGGCCTGCGGGACCGTGGCGCCGCACAGGCCAACGCCGCAGAAGCAGAAGAAGCCACCTTGGGTACGGGCGCGGCCTGGTTCTGGACAATCACCGGAGCCGTGCTCCTGGTGGTCTCTTCTCAATTCTTGGTGGACGGCGCCTCGTTCATTGCCTCCGCGTTGGGGCTGTCCGACCTCGTGATCGGCCTCACCGTGGTGGCCATCGGCACATCACTGCCGGAACTCGCCAGCGCCGTGGCAGCCGCCCGCAAGGGTGAAAGCGACCTCGTGCTGGGCAACGTGATTGGTTCCTCGCTGTTCAACGGCCTTGCCGTGGTGGGACTCGCAGGTGTTATTGCTCCCACTGGCGTGGATCCCAATATCGTCACCCGCGACCTCCCGGTGCTTGCGGCTGTCACGCTCACACTGTGGCTGTTCGGTATGGCCTGGCGTGGCACGGGCCGGCTCACCCGCATTCACGGGGCGATTTTTGTGGCGATTTTTGTGGGATACACAACGTTCTTGGTGGTCACTGCCATCTAAGAATTTAGGCTGGCGTCATGACCTCAGCCCAGGGCGCTGCCGCCACGCGTGCCGAATTCGCGCTTTCCACCCGTGGGGTGCGCAAAGAATTTGGCTCCACGGTCGCGGTTGATGGCATAGACCTGGATATTCCACCCGGGTCCTTCTACGGAATCGTGGGCCCCAACGGCGCCGGTAAAACCACCCTGCTGTCCATGGCCACCGGATTACTCACTCCCGATGCTGGCACAGTGCACGTGCACGGGGTGAGCCTGTGGGATACACCAGAACAGGCCAAGCCCATGCTCGGGGTGTTACCAGACGGGCTCCGCACGTTTGATCGCCTTACCGGAGCCGAACTCATCTCGTACGCCGGCCTGCTGCGCGGTATGCACCCCGACGTGGTGCGAGAGCGTCGCGACGACCTACTCGTGGCCCTTGACCTCTCCAGTGCAGGGCGCACCCTCGTGACGGACTTCTCTGCCGGAATGACCAAGAAAATCGGGCTGGCCTGTGCTCTTGTGCATGCGCCTCGCGTGCTGGTGCTGGACGAACCCTTCGAAGCCGTAGACCCGGTCAGTGCCACGGCGATCCGCCGCATTCTGCGCTCGTTTGTGGATTCTGGTGGAACTGTGGTGCTTTCCAGTCACGTGATGGCGCTCGTAGAGCAACTCTGTGATCAGGTCGCTGTTGTGGCTGACGGAAAAGTCATGGCTTCCGGGGCTCTCGATGACGTGCGGGGAGACACAGATTTAGAAACCACGTTCGTCACCCTCGTGGGCTCTGGTGACGAGGAACGGGATCTGTCGTGGTTGCAACAATCCTGAAGCTCCGCGCACGCACCACGCTGCATTCGCTGCGTCGAGAATGGTGGCGCTTGCTTGTTATTTTTGCGGGTGCGGTGTGGTCCTTGTCGCTCATTCCCGCCGTGGCGTGGGCCTCTCGGATACTGTCGTTCAACGCCCCAGACCTCAAATATGGCGCGATCGTGGCAGTGGTGACAGTGCTTGCTATCGGCTGGCTCATTGTGCCGATTTTTGTGACCGGGATGGATGACACGCTCGACCCGTCCCGATTCGCTACGTTCGGGACAGAACCTTCTCGTATTGTTCCTGGTCTCACGATCTCGGCAGTGCTCACCTTGCCGTCACTCTTTTTCTTGGCAGTGGCGGTAATAGTTGCGTATTCCTGGCGTCCCGAAGGAACGGGCGTGGCAACTATCGCGGTGATCGGAGCGGTCCTGACATGGGCCACGTGGGTGATGTCTGGACGTGTCACAGTGATGTGGGCAATGCGTCTGTTGCGTTCTTCTTACGCACGTCAGGTCATTCTTCTTGCCGTTGGTGTCGGGGCGGCGTTGATAGCTCCCGTGATCTATCTGGTGGTAGTGGACGGTCTTGACGTTGTTCTCGAATACGACCTGCGCCTTGCCCTTCAGTCACTCGGGTACACGCCCATCGGAGCCCCGGTGCACGCTGCGTATGCCGCCACTCGAGGTGATTTTCTTGCCTCGGCAGGCTACCTAGCTATGGCTGCCGCGTGGCTTGCTCTTCTCGTGGCGGCGTGGGCAGTCAACGTTTCCCACCGGTTGGTCAACCCAGTAGCCAGGGGAGCAGGGGTGCGGCAACGCGAAGATGCCATCTGGGCGGCAGCGGATGCACAGGAATCACGCGGCAAGGTTTCTGGTGCGGAGCGTGCCAGGCGGGCGGTGACCTCAAGGCTCGCACGTGCCTGGCGCAGCGACCCTCGCTACCTGGTGTCCCTGGTATCCGCCACCGTTTTTCCCGTGCTGTTTTTTGTGCTCGTGTATCCCATTTTTGGTTCACCTCGCGCTATTGCCTTGGCCGTGCCACTCGTGCTTGCAGGGTCTATTGGGTGGGGACGCTACAACGATGTTGCTTTAGAC
>WTKG01000057.1 GCA_011524475.1 Demequinaceae bacterium | reverse complement strand
TACGGGCAGTGCACGCACAGGAACGCGACAAGCAGGGCCGGCATTTCGGCTACGTCGTCGAGGGACACCGTGCGAGTGCCGTCGGCGGTAGGGAGGGAAAAATCGGGCGCGGGGGTCCCCAGGGGAACCATGGAGGAGGCAAGAGGCATATGGCTATTGTGCCAAAGAGTTACGACGCTGTGTCGCCTGCGGAGTCTGAGGGCTCGTCACGTGGTGGCGGCGCGGGGGTGTTCCACTCCGCGTCATCCCCATCCCAGGCAGCGTTGCGTTCCTTGGCGATCTCTAATGCCCGGTGAGCTTCTTCGAAGCTGGCATAGGGACCCAGGAGGTCTCGCCAGTCGCTGTGGCGGCCGTGCTCCACGAGACCGGTGCGCACGTTGTAGAACCATTCGCCTGCGTTATCGTCTCGTTCCATCGCCACTCACTCCCCTCATAGACTTGCGCCCATGACTTCCTCACGTGCGCTCCTCACCAAAGGGGACGTGTCCCCTCTGCGTGACGTGCCTTCCCATATTGCTCGTCCAGAGTACGTGGGTAAGAAGCGGGCCAAGCAGTGGCGCGGCGGTGATGTGCATAGTGCAGAGACGATTGAAAAGATTCGCATCAGCGCGCGCCTCGCGGCCCAGGCCCTGGCAGAGGTGTGTTCTCACGTAGCCCCAGGTGTCACTACGGACGAGTTGGATCGCATCGGTCACGAATTTTTGTTGGATCATGATGCGTACCCGTCCACGTTGGGGTATCCGGGTGCGTGGGGGCGACCTGCGTTCCCTAAGTCGCTGTGCACCTCTGTCAACGAGATTGTGTGTCACGGCATCCCGGACTCCACAGTGATTGAAGAGGGCGACATCGTGAAGGTGGACATCACGGCGTTCCTCAACGGCGTGCATGGCGACAACTGCGCCTCGGTCATTGCGGGCGAGGGCTCAGCGGAGGCTGTGAAACTGGTGGACGCCACGCGGGAAGCGTTGGCGCGCGGCATTGCGGCCGCCAAACCGGGGCGTGAGGTGAACGTGATTGGTCGCGTGATCGAGCTGTTTGCCACGCGGCATGGATACGAGTCGGTGGCGGACTACACGGGCCACGGCGTGGGGCCGGCCTTCCACACCGGCCTCGTGATCCCCCACTACGACTCTGCTCCCGCACACAACGACGTGATCACACCCGGCATGGTGTTCACGGTGGAGCCGATGCTGGTGATGGGTTCGCAAGAAAACCACGAATGGAAAGACGGCTGGACGGTCGCTACCGACGACGGCTCGTGGTGCGCCCAGTTTGAACACACCGTGGTGATCCACGAGGACGGCGCGGAGATTCTTACGTTGCCTTGAGAGCCTCACACGTTGGCGCATAGTTCAACACGATTTCCCACCGCCCTCACAAGCGTAACGGCACTATCAACCATTTTCGCGGATCCCATTGCTATCGTGATTGGAACCCAATTCAGGCTAACGCGAGGGAGCAAGAATGGATGCCGACGGAATCCAGAGAGGACTCTCGGGCGCAGAGAAAGCCGCGCTCAAAGAACGCGCAAGCGAAATAAGGGCGGATAAAAAAGCAGGCAAAACCACCACGAAGGCCACCGCAGCGGCGAAGGCGCACCTCGAAAAAATAGCGGAAATGCCACCGAAGGACCGGGCGATCGCCGAACGCATCCATGCCCTCGCTGCCGAACACGCTCCGGCGCTTCACACACGTGCCTGGTATGGGATGCCCGCCTGGACCCTCGACGGCAAGGTGGTTTTCTTCTACACAAGTGCTGCGAAGTGGGGAACGCGTTACGCCACACTCGGCTTCGACGAAGCCGCACAGCTCGATGACGGCGAGATGTGGGCGACGGCATTTGCGATCGTCAGCCTGACGCCCGACGTAGAGGCACGCATCATCGAGCTCATCACACGTTCGGTGGGCGCCGTCGGCTCCGAAACAACATGAATTAAAGGAATTTCTAGACCCTTGATAGACGGATGAGTCGGCCGGTACGCCGGGTTCTGTCCCACCGAAGTGGGGGCGGCCATCCATCTACGACGCACGTTGCCGTACGCCTCTAGCTGCCTACCCGGATGCTTGAGCGGGCCGCTCTCAGACGCATCCTGTTTGGCATTGCACCGGGTGGGGTTTACCTAGCCGCCCACGTTGCCGCGAGCGCTGGTGAGCTCTTACCTCACCGTTTCACCCTTACCGCCCGCCGAAGCGGGAGGCGGTTTGCTTTCTGTTGCACTTTCCCTCGGGTCACCCCGGGTGGCCGTTAGCCACCACCCTGCCCTGCGGTGCCCGGACGTTCCTCGGGACTCATTGCTGAGCCACGCGACCGCCTGGCCGACTCATCCGCTCCACAAGGATAGAGTCTCGGGCGTGTTACTGCTACTGCCGCCCTCGGAAGGCAAAACTGCCCCTACCGCCGGCGACCCCGTGGACCTGGAGGCCTTGTGCTACCCGGAACTTGCCGCGCATCGCCGTCGCATGGGCGCCACCCTGGCACGCATCAGCGCGCAAAAGAACGCACTGCAAGTGCTGGGGGTAGGTGAAAGCCTCGCGAGCGCGGTGCGTGCCAACACGCACATCTGGGATGCTCCCAGCGCGCCCGCCCACACGGTCTATACCGGGGTGTTGTTTGATGCAGCCCAGGCAGGCACGTGGTCTGGCGATGCGTTGACGCGCGCAGACACACGGGTGCGCATTTTTTCTGCCCTGTGGGGCGCCCTGCGCCCTTCTGACGCGATACCTGCCTATCGCATGTCTATGGGCACCCGACTGCCGCGTACGGGCCTCCCAGGCCCGCTGTGGGTGCATCACCTGCGACCACGCCTGGATGCAGACGCAGGCACTGGGCTAGTGGTGGACTGTCGCAGCAACGACTACGTGAGCGCGTGGCGCCCTGCCCCGCCCGCCACCTGGGTATCTGTGCGGGTAGAGCGCGACGACGAGGGGAAACGCACCGTGGTGTCCCATATGGCCAAACACACGCGCGGGCTGCTGGCCGCACACCTCGCCGCTGCACCGGAGGCACCCGCCACGGCAGACGAATTGTGCGACATGGCCCGCGACCTGCCTGAGGAGCAGGTACTCACAGCGGAACTTGGCCCCCGGCCCGAGAAAGGGCCCCAGGAACTCACCATGGTGGTGGAGGGGTAACACCGGTGACGCGGCGGCGCCATTGATTTAGCGCGGCACTGCCCCCATGCACCACAGGTGCCGTTCCTCGATTTCCCCACTGGCCTCGACGCGAAATTGGAGAATGCTGTACGAGGC
>WTKG01000101.1 GCA_011524475.1 Demequinaceae bacterium | reverse complement strand
GAACTGGCCAGAACCATCGTCGAGCAAGGCCCAGATTTTGGTAGAGGAGACACTATTCAAGGGATCTCTGTAAATATTGAATTCGTCTCGGCTAACCCCACCGGGCCTAACCATTTGGGAGGCACGCGTTGGGCAGCGGTGGGTGACAGTCTTGCCCGCTTGTTGGAGTTTCATGGGGCAAAGGTGACCCGGGAGTATTACTTCAATGATCACGGTGCACAGATTGACCGCTTTGCTGCGAGCTTGCTTGCACGGGCACGTTCCGCACCCATTCCTGAAGATGGTTATGCAGGCCAGTACATCGATGACATCGCTGCAGCAGTAAGAGAAACTGCAAAGAACGAGAGTCAACCTGATCCCGCTTCGTTGCCCGACGATGAAGCACATGAGGTATTCCGCTCGCGCGGGGTGGCCTTAATGTTCGACGAGATCAAGGACTCTCTCCACAATTTCGGAGTGGACTTCGATGTCTATTTCCATGAGAACTCATTACACGAATCCGGCAAAGTTGAAACGGCCCTGACGGAACTGAAGGCCAGTGGAGCTTTGTACGAGAACGACTCTGCATGGTGGCTTCGTTCGTCTGACTATGGAGATGAAAAAGACCGTGTCGTCCTCAAGTCAGATGGCGTTCCTGCCTACATCGCGGGAGACATTGCGTACGTACGGGACAAACATGAACGTGGTGCGGACCTGTGCATTTATGTCCTGGGAGCAGACCATCACGGGTATGTCGCACGACTGACCGCTGCGGCAGTTGCGCTGGGCTATGAGGCTTCAAGCGTGGAGGTAATTATTGGCCAATTGGTGAGCCTCGTGCGTGAGGGGGCTCCGGTGCGTATGTCCAAACGGGCAGGCACGGTGGTGTCGATGGAAGACCTTGTGGACGCTGTCGGTGTAGACGCGGCGCGGTACGGACTTGCTCGCTCCAGTGTGGATACCCCGCTGGATCTTGATCTTGACGTGTTGTCACAAGCGACGAATGCCAATCCAGTCTTCTACGTCCAATACGCGCATGCCAGGGCGGTGAATGTGGCACGTAATGCCTCGGAATACAGCATGGCACGAGGGGAAGAGTTCGACCCCGCACTACTTGTTCATGACTCAGAGACTTTGCTCTTGGGTGTGCTTGCCGAATTCCCTAGTGTGGTTGCGCAAGCTGTTGAATTCCGTGAGCAACATCGGGTGGCCCGCTATCTGGAAAGTCTTGCTGCGGCTTTCCACGGCTGGTATGACCGGTGCCGCGTCACTCCTCAGGGAGATGAAGTGGTGGGCGCCGTCCATATCGCGCGGTTGTGGCTTAACGATGCTTCTCGCCAGGTTTTCGCTACTGGCCTCCATTTGCTTGGGGTTTCGGCTCCGGAGAGGATGTAGCCCGCAATGTCGCCTTGGCCCAGCACCAGCCGTCGATCCGATGACGGTACTTTGACAGTCGGTGGGTGTGACGTACGTGATCTTGCGGCAGAGCATGGGACCCCGCTTTATGTCCTCGATGAACACGACATGCGCACGCGGGCCCGTGCGTTCCGTGACGAATTCGGCCGTGCTTTTCAGGCGCATGGCGCGCGTTGTGAGGTTTTTTATGCCGGTAAAGCCTTGTTGTGTTCGGAAGTTGCCCGGTGGATGCATGAGGACGGGCTTGGCCTCGATGTCGCTTCGGGGGGTGAACTCGAAATCGCGTTACGGGCAGGCTTTCCCCCGGAAAAGATTGCCATGCATGGGAACAACAAGTCCGTTCAGGAACTCACCCGCGCGCTGGAGGTGGGGGTAGGGCGCATCGTTGTGGATTCCCTGACCGAGATTGCACTGCTGGAGGAAATCGCCACTCGACAGGGTTCACCGGCCCGGATTCTTGTGCGCGTGACTACCGGTGTCCATGCAGGGGGGCACGAGTACATCGCTACTGCTCATGAAGACCAAAAGTTTGGTCTCTCTTTGGCGAGCGGGGAGGCGATGAAGGCGCTCACGCTGGCGCATGAATCTGCAGCTCTAGACGTCATGGGAATACACACACATATCGGGAGCCAGATCCTCTCGATCGAGGCATTTCGCGAGAGCGCTCACCGAATGCTTGCGCTTCGATCTGAATTTGCTCTTGCCACGGGCCATGAGCTCCCGGAAGTCGATCTTGGGGGAGGATATGCAATTGCGTACCTAGACGAAGATGAGTCGTTAACTCCAGGACGCGCTGCTCCTGCGATTGCGGACGTCATTGCGGACGTCATGACTTCGGTGGGAGGGCAGTGGCCAACTTTTTCCATAGAACCCGGACGCGCAATTGCTGGGCCAGCTGGAATCACTTTGTATGAGGTGGGAGTGACAAAAGACGCTTCTTTGGATGATGGGGGGACGCGACGGTACATCGCCGTGGACGGCGGGATGAGCGACAACATGCGCCCGGTGACCTATGGGGCGAACTATTCTGCTCAACTGGCCTCACGCGAATCCCTAGCGCCACCAATTCTGTCGCGCGTTGTCGGAAAACACTGTGAAAGTGGCGACATTGTGGTCCGTGAGGCGCATTTACCCGAGGACATCTCACGTGGAGACCTCCTTGCGGTCGCCGCAACAGGGGCGTATGGGCGGTCTATGTCCAATAATTACAACGCCTTATTGCGACCTGCAGTGGTGGCGGTGCACGAGGGCGCATCCCGGGTGATTGTGCGGAGAGATACGCTCGCCGACCTCTTTCGTTCGGATGTAGGCCCAGAGGAATTTCAGTAGAAAACTCCGTGCCCGATAGGGTGTTCCTGTGTCCGGTCGTGTGGTGAAACTTTCGTTACTGGGATGCGGCACTGTCGGGTCGCACGTTGCGCGTCTTGTTTTGCAGCAACGCGAGGATTTGATGGCTCGTGTGGGCGCGCATCTCGAGTTGAGTTCTGTTCTCGTGAGGGATGTTGCAGCGCCCCGAGAAGTGGATTTGCCTCCAGGTGTCTTGACGGACAATCCCAAGGATGCCCTCCATGGCGCGGACATAGTTATCGAGACCCTGGGCGGCATAGAGCCGGCACGGACATTAATTCTGGACGCAATCGCGGCTGGAGCATCCATCGTCACGGCAAACAAAGCTTTGCTGGCGGAACATGGCCCAGAGATTTATGAGGCCGCTGACGCTGCCGGGGTGGATGTCTATTTCGAGGCGGCTGTGGCTGGCGCGATTCCGTTGATTCGCCCTATCCGAGAATCGTTGGCAGGGGATTCCGTGACTCGGATTCTCGGGATCGTCAACGGAACCACGAATTTCATTCTCGATGAAATGACCACCAAAG
>WTKG01000170.1 GCA_011524475.1 Demequinaceae bacterium | reverse complement strand
GAGGTAGTCAATCTTACGGACGCCGGATTGGAGGATCCAGACCTGGTGGCATGGAACTACGCGACTGGCGACGTACTTGTGAGTGATGGAAGCGACGCCGGACCACGTCTGGCCGTCATCCCGTTGAAGACAGGTGAAATCGCTTCCGAGTGGGTCTACTGTGGGGGTTCCGCTTTTGTCACTGGGCAGAGCGTAGGTGAAGGATGGCTGCTGCGCGGTTCGTGTGATGAATCCGGAATAGACGGGGTGTATGACTCACAGGGTAACCTCGTGGCCTCAGAAATTGTGCGCGGCGATTTCGGGGCAGTGGTGCGAGATGTAGGTGATGTGCAGGTAGTGACAGGCTTTGAAGTGTTGCCAGAAGAAAGATTTGAGGCCACTTACCCCGACGGTTCGTCTCGCTTTTTGCCTCCTCCCGCCGGACTGGATTGTTATCCCCTAGAGAAGGGCCTGGGAGACACCCTTGCTATCACGTGTTCTGCTGCCGGCGACTCCATGCCGTCAGTGTGGGAACTATCGGTGCGCGGGGACCAGGCCCGTGAAGTCGTGTCAGTTGCTCAGACCACGGCACTGCGGGACGCTCTCGGTTACGCGCCAGATGACTTTCTTGGGATCTTTGGGTACTGCGCGGATTCTTCTTTCCGAGCCCTTGAATTCGAAGGATACGAGGGACGATTAGGCGTTACTTTCGGCTCGGAACTCCGCGCCACGGATACTCCGCCCTTTATCCATCAGGAGTGCCATGCAGCTAAAGGGACTCGGTCGCTCGTGTCAGGCAACGGGCCGCTGTGGTGGATTGACTGGGATACGGGTGAGACCGTCACCCTTCTGCCTGGTTCGGACGAATTCCCTTTGTTTGTAGTGGGAGCCGCACACACCACTGCACTTGCCCACCCAGGCGAGTAGTTCGTGTCTGGGTGACACGCATGAGTTATGAGTTCCGGCCCTTCACCGTCGCCCTACACACGCCCTTTCGTGGTCTCACCGAGCGTTCCGGAGTGCTCGTGCATGGACGTGGCGGGTGGGGAGAATATTCCCCTTTTCCCGACTACGATGCACAACGATCCTCACGCTGGTGGGCGGCTGCTATGGAGGCTGCCGCGGGCGAATGGCCCACTCCCGTACGCACCAGCGTGCCTGTGAACTCCATCGTTCCTGAGGTGTCCGTCGACGCCGCACGTCATATGGCACGTGCCGGAGGGTGCACCACCGCAAAAGTAAAGGTGGGGGGACAGAGTGGCCTGGCGGCAGACGTTGCTCGGGTAGAGGCAGTCGCCCAAGAACTGGGCCCTCACGGTCAGGTACGAGTAGATGCCAACGGGGCGTGGGATGTGGACACCGCCCTCACTGCTCTCGTTGAGCTGAATGCGGCTGCCCAGGCGGGAGGGGCCGCTGGCCTTGAGTTCGTAGAGCAGCCGTGCGCGACAATTGCAGAGCTTGCACAGGTGCGACGCCTGACTGACGTGAAGATTGCTGCGGACGAATCCGTGCGCATGCCGGACGATCCGCTCGCGGTGGTGCGTGCTGATGCGGCTGACGTTCTCGTGTTGAAGGCATCTCCCTTGGGAGGAGTCGGTGCGTGTATGCGGATTGCAGAAGAGACGTCACTACCGGTGGTGGTCTCTAGTGCAATGGAAACCTCGGTGGGCCTTGCGGCCGGGATAGCGCTTGCGCGGGCACTCCCTGAGCTACCTTTTGCCTGTGGACTAGGCACGGGACTGCTCCTTGACCAGGACGTAGTGGCATCCCCCCTCGTTCCACGTGAAGGCATACTTAAGGCAGATGCGATAAAGGTGATCGTATGACTCCCCATATGCGGTGTGCTCGCGAGATAGTGGCGAATCTTGCTGCAGTAGGCGTCACAACATTTGTGGTGTGTCCAGGTTCACGATCTGGTCCTCTTGCTCTTGCCCTCACGGAAGCCGCTGCTCCTTCGCGTCCTGAAGGAGCGCCCGCTATAGACCTACATGTGCGTATTGATGAACGCAGTGCGGCTTTTATGGCTCTCGGAATAGCACGTCAATCACGCTCTCCCGTAGCGGTGGTGACGACATCTGGGACGGCAGTAGGGAACCTGCTGCCCGCCTTCATGGAAGCCGCGCACTCCGGAATTCCGTTACTTGCCATTACTGCGGATCGCCCTGCTCACGTGCGAGGTGTGGGAGCGAATCAAACAACCGATCAGCGACGGATTCTTCACCCCTTCACGTCACTCAATCTGGATGTAGGGCCTCCCACTACCGTGCAGGGGGCTTCCCGCCTTGCCGCAACAGTGAGGAGCAGGGTAGAAGACTGGCGCCAGGCCTCTCCGTTCGCTCACGCTCGTCCGGGACACCTGAACATTCAATTCGAGGAGCCCTTGCTTCCCGACAATGCATCGTGGCCTCAGGCACGCGAGCACGAAGTTTCCAGTGATGTGACACAAGAATTGGTTGCCTACACGCCCCCCGCTGTGACGCGGGGAGTGGTGATAGCTGGTGACGAAGCTTCCTCTCTCGCGAAGGATCTCGCAGAGGCATATCACTGGCCCTTGTTGGCGGAACCGTCGTCAGGTGCCAGAACAGGCATAGCTACGGTCGAGCGCTATCAGGAGCTCTTAACTACACCTCACGGGCAGGAGCTCGCTTCGCAGGTGGAGTGTGTGGTGGTGATAGGACGACCGACCTTGACGCGTCCCATCCGTGCGTTAATTGAAAGCGCTCCCCGGTTGGTGGTGCACAACTACGGCCCAGAATTTTCCGGCACCCCTCTCCATGCAGAGCATTCCTCCACGAGCCTTACTCATCGACTGGAGTATGAGACTGTCGAGTCTGACACGTCCTGGCGTGAGGAATGGTGCAGTGCGGGGGCTGCTATTCCGGTGTCTTCGCACTGGTCAATGGAGACCATTGTCGTGGCCTCAGCAACCGCGGCGACGGGAGGAATCCTTGTGCTTGGATCGAGTGGAATTATCCGTGCTGCAGATCGTGCTTTGCCTTCAGGTTCTTCACAGTCAGGGCCTGCACAAGTAATTGCGAATCGTGGTCTTTCCGGGATTGATGGAACGGTTTCTACGGCGATAGGGGTTGCACTGACGAGCACGGGTCCTGTCGTTGCTGCGATGGGAGACCTTACTTTTCTTCACGATGCTTCGGGGATGTGGATCGGCACACGAGAACACACACCTGATCTCACTATTGTCGTCGCGAATGATGGCGGGGGGCGCATTTTTGGCACGCTGGAGCACGCGACAGCTCCGGTGGAACACTTTGAGCGAGTTTTTACGACCCCACACGCAGTTACCTGTGAAGCCCTTGCACGGGCGTATGGTGCGTCTTATACCTTGGCCGACACAGAGCCTGCACTGCGGGAGGCCCTTCATGATCCGCCTGCTGGACTGCGTGTGGTCGAGGCGCGCCTTCCGGGAGCCGGTTAGCCTCAAGGCCAAGGAGGGCATGTGAGACCAATTCGTGGGAGTCGTTTCTGGCTTACCTGGACAATCATTCTTGGTGTCACGTTCGTGGCAGGACTCGCAGCACTCACGTTATGGCAGTGGCCCCGCACGTTAGCCGTTCCGCAGTCGGTTGAGGTCGCGGAACCCTCCTTCACCCCATCACCTGAAGTGGAAACCCCGGAGTTCACCCATCCCGCACCATTGGCGTCTATAGCGTTGACAGAAGAGGCTGTGGATTCAGTAGGTGCGGGCTGGTTTGCCGTGCAGTATGACTCCACCGCACCGGGAATTATTGCGGGACCGGACTACCTGTATCTGGTGGATCCGGGGGGAGCTGTATACGGCGATGTGGTGTTGCCGCGCGATAGTACGTGGAGGTTGTTGGCCCTTCTCCCTGATGGCAGGAGTGCGCTTGTAGCCCAGTATGCGAATCAACCAAAGCCAAGTGCAAGCCCTTCCGTGGATAGCGATATTCCCGAGGGCCCCGCTCAGTTGCGGATTGTTGACATGGTGACGGGGGATCAGAGCGAGGTATTTGCAAGCCCGGACTCGGCCGGGTGGGTTCTTCCCCGTGTTGTTCTTGCTCGCGATAATGTTTCTTTTTTGGTTCAACATGGCCAGTCGTCACGAGCAATAGACCGGGTTTCTTTCGAAGGTGAGTTGCAGGGCAGACTCGTTCCCCCGGTCTCAGCGGGAACCTTTATCGAGGCGCCACGTGACGGAAGAATATATGTGCAGGAAGAAGCCTCTGCGGGCGATCCCGACTCTGGCTCGGTGATTGTCAGTTATGGCGTTGATTCCAACGGCACTCGTGACCGTCAATATCACGCGCAACCTGCTGGTTACCAGAACTGCTTCCCTGAAGTGTGGCCGCTTGGTCGCCAACTCATTGTGCGGTGCGTGGTAGATGACCAGACATCTCAGTTGTTTACTCTGGCTCCCGCAACGAACACATATGCCGAGGCCTCCACTATCCAATGGCCTACAGCAGATGATTTTCGCCTGGATTCCAGTGCCTCTCGTATCGCTGTCTCGCGGGCACTTCTCGACGTCTTTGGGTCTACCCTCTGGGAGGTCCCCCCAGAAGCTCCTACAACCTCGTTCGTGGCGTGGGCGGGGGACTCTGTAGTGATGTGGGGAAATCCTCAAGACCCCACACTTCCGGCTTCCTTTGTTCGGGCGCATCGAAGCGCTACTGGCCAGGCGGCCTTTGTGTTGTCCGCATATCTGGATGCTGCAGGATTTATGGCAGTAGCTCCAGCTCCTGAATGACGAGTTATCAGCAAACTCTCAGGTACGTATCAGTCCGTTGCAAGGCCCGTTTGTTCTGATACTCATACATATTCCAATAAGGAGGTCATGATGAGAGTTACTCGAATGTGGACGGTGGTGCCCGCTGCAGCTGTAGCCGGGTTGATGGGGCTAGGTACTGCGGCTTCGGCTACTGCCGCTCCGATGGTGACGAACGAGGTAAGTGATGCTGCGGTCGAACGTGATCCAGCCACCACTCCCCACGTGGGAATGTCCGTCAAGCCAAGTCGTGATGGAGTGGCCGTCGCACGCGTGCAAAGCGACGGACCTGCGGATCAAGCAGGCATTGAGTCTGGCGATGTGCTGGTAAGTGTCGCTGGCGTTGAACTCAACGAACGCGGCGCTTTGCGTACGGCGTACTCCGCTCTGGAGGTCGGTGACACCGTGGATGTCGTGGTGGACCGTGACGGTGAGGAAATCACCCTGAGCCTCACGGTGGGATCGAAGGCAGATCTACCGGGTCTCGAGGAGCGGGTGTGGTTCGGAGCTTCGCCTGAGCGTCCCGACCGCGACGAGCTGTCAGACAGGGCAGATGATGGCTCTAAGCCTGAGATCCCCTTGATTATTGGGGAAGTCACGGAAGGCTCCCCGGCCGAGGCCGCTGGTCTTGGTGTGGGGGATGAAATCCTCACCGCAAATGGTGTGGAAATCACGAGCATCCGCCAGGGACTGTCCTTGCTCCGCGAGGCAGAGCCAGGTGACACGGTTGTTCTCACGGTGGACCGTAACGGCCAAGAAATCACCTTGGCGGTAGTGCTCGCCTCTCAGGCAGACAACCCGAACTTTGAAGAAGAGCGGGCTGAGCGTAAAGAACAGCGCAAAGAGCGCCGTGAAGAAATCCGGGAACGTATCCAGGAGCGTCGTCAGCAGGCTGCTGAAAACTCCCAGGACGCGTAAAGATCACGAGACGAGGCTCCGCGAATCCCACGCGGGGCCTCGTTTTCGTTCCTGCCAGTTCCCCATACTCCAGATGGATTCTTACGGCTGTTGCTTAAGGGCAGAGCGGAGCGGTTCCAATTTGGCCTCGGACTCAATCCACTCAGCTTCCGGATTCGACGCAGCCACGACACCACATCCGGCATAGAGCGTCATGACCCGAGGGTCAGAAGAAGAGATGTGACCACACCGAAGAGCTATCGCCCATTCTCCGTCTCCGTGAGCATCGACCCACCCCACCGGGCCGGAATACCTTCCTCGGTCAAATTCTTCAAGGTTGTCGATCAATGCAGCAGCCTGCTCGGTAGGGGTGCCGCACACGGCCGCGGACGGGTGAAGTGCTTCTACCACTTCCAAACTAGAGGTCCCCTCATCGAGCACTCCTGTGACATCTGACGCTAAATGCATCACGTTCTTGAGATGTATGACGGATGGAGCTTCGGGCACGTTGAAGGAAGAACAATACCGATGCAATACGTCTGTTATTGATCTGACTGCGTATTCGTGTTCTTCACGGTCTTTAGATGATCGTGCCAACTTGGCCGCATGGGCGAGATCTGCTTCTTCGTCTCCCGTGGGTCGAATAGTTCCGGCAAGGACACGTGAGATCACTAAGTTCTTGTCCACTCGCACAAGCAACTCAGGTGTGGCTCCTACCATTCCGTCGATGTGAAAACTCCAACAGGTGGGGTACTCCCGCGTCAGAGGTTCGAGCAGGAGGCGTGGATCGATCGGGTGAGACGCATGCGCCTCCACGCTTCGGGAGAGAACCACTTTGTGTACGTCACCAGAAGTGATGTGTCCGACAGCCTTTTCGACAGCAGCATTCCAATTCGTGGAATTCACTGGTGGGAATGTCACGTCACTCCACCTCGTGGGCGGTGGAGACTCAGGTGCGATTTCTTCCGTTGTCGGGCCATGAGTTAGAGGGGTACGCGAGACTTCCGTGAGCCATGCGGTTCCTTCCCGTACGCCCAGAATGAAGCGGGGAACAATCATCACACCGCCGGCATCGCTGGTGGAAGAAAACGGGAATGAACCAAATGCAAGCGGCCCTGTTCCAGGGAGTTCGACCTCGTCGTAAATATCTGCGTCAGCAGACAATTCTTCCCACCATGTGCGGGCTGCGCTGATGGCGCCTGCGCTCGCAACGTCTGTGCGGGTGACCTCTCCCCACGCCACTAGCCCTTCTCCTCGACGGATCCAGGAGATCCCATTGTGAGGGAGCACCGAGAGGAGGCCATGTACCGGTTCCAGTGCAACTGTGCGAGAGGCGAGCCGCGAAACTTTGCTAGGAGAGGTGCTCACACCTCAAGACTACGGCTTGTCACATGCCGCCCCTGAACGTCTTGTGTGGGCGCTCACTGCTACCGGAGCACCGTAGGCTGGAGACATGACCACCGAGGCTGACGTCATTGTTGCCGGGGCTGGTCCCGGAGGAAGCGCCACCGCTCACTACCTTGCCCGCGAAGGCTTCCATGTGATCGCTCTGGAAAAGGCACGTTTTCCTCGAGAAAAAGTCTGCGGTGACGGTCTTACTCCCCGCGCGGTGCGAGAACTGGACTACATGGGTATTGACTACCCCGAGTCTGAAGGATGGATTCGCAGCAAAGGTTTGCGCATGATTGGGGGCGGTCATCGCCTCGAGTTCCCGTGGCAAGAACTTGAGTCGTTTCCCAACTTTGGCCTCAGCCTGCCGCGAGACAGTTTTGATCAACGCCTTGCCGAACACGCACGTGCTTCCGGTGCTGACGTCCGTGAAGGTCATGCAGTCACAGACGTCATTCGTGACGAAAAAACGGGACGCATTGCAGGAGTCAAGGTGCGTCATGTCAACGACCAGGGTCGCAAGGTCGGTGCGGAAGAAGAATTCCGCGCGCCCCTCGTGGTGGCGGCAGATGGAGTGTCTGCGCGCCTTGCGCTAGGTGAGGGCAGGGAACGGAAGCCTCGCCCCATGGGAGTAGCGGTGCGTCGATACATGCGCACCGATCGTCACGAAGAGCCGTGGATGGAAGGTCATCTGGAAATTTGGTCAGGGAAACGCGGGGAATCTGATTTGTTGCCTGGATATGGCTGGATATTTCCTCTCGGGGACGGCACGGCAAATGTGGGCTTGGGGACGTTGAGCGCCCGGGGGAAACCTAGCGGGCTTGACCATCGCGCCTTGCTTGAGGACTGGCTTCAGCACTCGGTTGAAGACTGGGGTTTTGAGCCCGTGGAAGAATCCCGCACTCTCGGTGCTGCGATTCCTATGGCGTTCAATCGCGGCCCGCATTATCGGGATGGACTTGCTTTGGTAGGGGACTCAGGCGGTATGGTGAACCCCTTCAATGGTGAAGGAATTGCGTATGCCATGCAGGCTGCGCGGACTCTTGCCGAAGCCGCGGTGCTGGCGCGGGAAGCACGCACAGCACTGGAGGCAGAAAAGGCCTATCTGAGTTATCCGCGGATGCTTCGTCGCGACCTCGGGGGCTACTTCACTTTGGGTAGAATTTTTGCGTCCCTCGTGGAACATCCGCTGGTGATGCGCATGTGCACGAAGTACGGGCTTCCGCGGCATCACGTGATGTGGTTTACCCATAAACTTCTTGCAGATGTGTACGAGCCACGTGGTGGTGATTGGGCAGACCGCACGTTAGCTACGCTTGCGCGGGTTGCTCCCCGCGCGTAGTCAGTAATCGGAGTCAAGAAATGTATGTGGAGAAGGGAGTCGGACCGTGGATCCCTACATCCCCATACTCATCATGATTGGTCTTGCTGCTGTGCTGGGCGTAGGAGGTTTGGTTGCCTCATCCCTGCTCGGCCCCCGTCGCTACAACGCCGCAAAAGTGGATCGTTACGAGTCTGGAATTCAGCCCACTCCGGGAGCTGACGGTGGCGGTCGCATCCCCATTAAGTACTACCTGGTGGCGATGACCTTCATCATTTTCGACGTCGAGGTTGTGTTTTTGTACCCCTGGGCTGTTGCACATGACCAGCTTGGGGTGTTTGGCCTGGTGGCCACGATGACGTTCCTTGTGCTCATTACGGTGCCGTTCATTTACGAATGGCGTCGCGGCGGATTTGATTGGGAGTGACGTATGGGACTTGAAGAAAACGCACCTCCTTTCGCCCTGGGCACTGTTGAGGACTTTCTCGGCTGGGCCCGGAAGGGTTCACTGTGGCCGGCTACTTTTGGTTTGGCCTGTTGTTCCATTGAAATGATGGCTACCGGAACCCCTCGCTTCGACATTTCTCGTTTCGGCATGGAAGTGTTCCGTGGTTCGCCGCGTCACGCTGATCTCATGATTGTGGCCGGGCGGCTGTCTAACAAAATGGCACCCATCCTGCGCCAGGTCTATGACCAGATGGCGGAACCGAAGTGGGTGCTTGCCATGGGTGTATGCGCCTCTTCGGGAGGCATGTTCAATAACTATGCGATCGTCCAAGGCGTAGACCACGTCGTGCCGGTAGATATTTATCTCCCTGGCTGTCCGCCGCGACCAGAGATGCTCCTCAATGCGCTGTTGACCCTGCATGAGCAGATTCAGTCAGAAGGCCTAGGCGCGAACCGCAAAGCTATTGCCGCAGCTGCCGAGAAGGCTGCCTTGGAGGCAACTCCCACTTCTCAGATGAAGGGGCTGCTCAGGTGACCGAAAGCGACATCGCGCCCGTACCCGAGGGTCGGGAAAGCCTCACGCTGATCAATGTGCGGGAGGGAATGTTCTCAGGCTCTGGTGACACGTCAGGCTTTGGCGGTCTCACCAAAACCATCGCGATGCCTGGCCCTAGTGCCAAGCCGTACGGCGGTTGGTTTGATTCTGTGGTGGAGATCCTCCAGGAATTGTTGGAGGACACGGCAGATGCTGCGATCGAGGCGGTAGTGGTGGATCGTGGAGAACTGACGTTGCGGGTGAATCGCGATCATCTTGTCGAGGTGTGCCGCCACCTTCGTAATGATCAAGACTTGCGTTTCGAAATCTGTTTAGGGGTGAGCGGAGTCCACTATCCGGCAGACTCCGGGGCCGAGCTTCATGCGGTGTACCCATTGTTGTCGCTTACTCACAATCGTCAGATGCGGCTTGAGGTGGCATGTGGTGACGATGACCCCCACATCCCTTCCGTCTGCTCTATCTATCCGGCCAACAATTGGCATGAGCGAGAGGCCTACGACTTTTTTGGAATTATCTTTGACGGCCACCCAGGGCTTGCCCGTATCCAGATGCCGGACGACTGGAGTGGGCACCCGCAACGTAAGGACTACCCTTTGGGCGGCATTCCGGTGACGTATAAAGGTGCGACCATTCCTTCTCCCGACACTCGGAGGCAATACCGATGACGGGCACTCACACTTTTGCTGCCGCCCCCTTGGGGCCGGATACCGACGCGCCTGAGTTCCACGCCTATGGCGGCGATTGGTCGGATATCGCAGACGAGGCTACGCGGCTGGGGCACCAACGCATTGTGGTGAACATGGGGCCGCAGCACCCGTCTACTCACGGAGTGCTGCGCATCATGCTGGAAATTGATGGCGAAACCGTCACGGAGGCCCGGGCGGGGATCGGCTACCTCCATACCGGCATTGAAAAGAACATGGAATACCGCACCTGGACGCAGGGCGTGACGTTTGCGACGCGCATGGACTATGTCGCAGCCATGTTCAACGAGGCCGTGTATTGCCTTGGCGTCGAAAAACTGTTGGACATTGTGGACGATGTCCCGGAACGCGCCAATGTGTTGCGCGTGATGATGCAAGAGCTCACCCGCATCGGCTCTCACCTCGTGGCTATTGGCACCGGTGGCAATGAGATGGGTGCCACCACCGTGATGACCACCGCCTTCTTGGCCCGTGAAGAGACCTTCAAGATTATTGAACAGGTCACTGGTTTGCGTACGAACAATGCCTACATCCGCCCCGGTGGCGTGGCTCAGGACGCCCCGGAAGACATCTCCGAAGCTGTGCGGGAGATGGTCGGCTACGTCCGCGAGAAACTAGATGAACTTGCTCACCTGCAGCTGAAGAACCCCATTTTTATTGGTCGCCTCAAAGACGTTGCGCGCCTTGATCTTGCTGGCTGCATGGCACTGGGTATCACGGGCCCGATGCTACGTTCCGCAGGTCTGCCCCAGGATTTGCGCAAAGACCAGCCTTATTCCGGTTACGAAACCTATGACTTCCAGGTGCCTACGGCGCAGGGTGCCGATGCTTATGACCGGGTCATTGTGCGCATGGAAGAGTGCTACGAGTCTTTGAAAATCATCGAGCAATGCGCGGATCGGCTGGATCAGACTGCCGGCCAGCCGGTGATGGTGGGGGACAAAAAGATTGCCTGGCCGAGCCAGCTGTCTGTCGGCACCGATGGTCAGGGAAACTCGTTGGCCCACATTGCTGACATTATGGGCACCTCTATGGAGGCACTCATCCATCACTTCAAGATTGTGACGGAGGGTTTCCCCGTCCCTGCGGGACAAGCTTTTGCGACAGTCGAAAACCCCAAGGGAGTCCTCGGCGTGCACGTGGTGAGTGATGGTGGAACGAAGCCGTGGCGGGCGCATTTCCGCGACCCTGGTTTCAATAACCTCCAGGCGCTGTCCATGCTCTGTGAGGGCGGGCAAGTTGCCGACGTAGTGGTGGCAGTCGCTTCCATTGACTTTGTATTAGGCGGTGTGGACCGATGAGTTTCCCCGCTGACGTTGCTGAACGTCTTGGTAAAGATGCTGAAGCGATTATTTCTCGCTATCCGGATAAGCGCAGCGCCTTGTTGCCGATGCTGCATTTGATGCAAAGCGAAGAGGGATACGTGAGCCCGGACGGCATCGCTTTTTGTGCAGAGCACCTTGACCTGACTCCCGCAGAAGTGAGTGCAGTCGCCACTTTTTATACCCAATACAAGCGTCGCCCCCACGGCGAATATCAGGTGGGAGTGTGCATTAACACGTTGTGCGCCGTCATGGGCGGGGATCGCATTTGGGAGGACGTCAGCGAACACCTGGGCATTGGCCACGATCAGACCACGGCTGACGGCAAAGTCTCTCTTGAGCGCCTCGAATGCAATGCGGCCTGTGACTATGCCCCCGTCATGATGGTCAACTGGGAATTCTTTGACAACATGACCCCTGACAAAGCCAGGCAGCTCGTCGATGACTTGCGTGCCGGTAAAGACGTGCGTCCCACGCGGGGTGCTGACAAGGTTGAGCCTTTTGTGAAAATTTCTCGGGTGCTTGCCGGTTTTGAAGACGGCCGTGCGGGCGAGGGTGTGGGCGCGGGGCCGGCATCTCAAGCAGGGGTGTCACGCGTGGCTGGCGATTCGACTGCGCGGAGCGATAAGGGTGGTGACCGATGACCCTCACCCCCATGCTCACCCGTCAGTGGGCAGAAGAACAATCGTGGACCCTTGATACCTACACTTCCGGTGGTGGGTATCGCGCACTCACCAAGGCATTAAAGAAAGAGCCTGGTGACTTGGTAAAAATCGTCAAAGAGTCTGGTCTCCGTGGTCGGGGAGGCGCGGGGTTCCCCTCTGGTGTGAAGTGGGGCTTCTTGCCAGAAGACGATGGCGGCCCCCGTTACCTCGTAGTGAACGCCGACGAGTCGGAACCTGGCACATGTAAAGACATTCCACTCATGATGGCCTCACCGCATGTGCTTGTGGAGGGTGTGGCGATAAGTGCCTACGCGATTGGTGCCCGCCACGCCTTCATCTACGTGCGTGGCGAGGTGGTGCACGTCTACCGCCGCCTCTTGAACGCCGTCAAAGAGGCCTATGCTGCGGGCCACCTAGGCCGTGACATCCATGGCAGCGGCTGGGATCTTGAACTCACCGTGCACGCGGGCGCCGGTGCCTACATTTGTGGCGAGGAAACAGCGCTGCTCGATTCTTTGGAAGGTCGTCGCGGGCAACCACGCCTCAAGCCACCCTTCCCGGCTGTTGCGGGGCTATATTCACGTCCCACGATTGTCAATAACGTCGAAACCATCGCTTCGGTGCCCGCCATTGTGGACAACGGAGCGGACTGGTTCTCCTCTATGGGCACGGAGAAGTCCGCCGGTGTGGGAATCTACTCGTTGTCTGGTCATGTTGCCCAACCCGGCCAATACGAGGCGCCCTTGGGCATTACGTTGCGGGAACTCTTGGAGCACGCGGGGGGAATGCGCGAAGGCTCACAACTCAAATTTTGGACTCCTGGGGGTTCCTCTACTCCTATGTTCACGGCTGAGCACCTGGACACCCCGCTGGATTTTGAAGCAGTGGGCGCTGCTGGTTCCATGCTCGGAACCCGGGCACTCCAAATCTTTGATGAATCCACATGTGTGGTACGGGCAGTGACCCGCTGGACTGAGTTTTATAAGCACGAGTCGTGCGGTAAATGCACCCCGTGTCGCGAGGGCACATTCTGGATGACTCAGATTCTTCAGCGTCTGGAGGCGGGCACTGGCACCACGGAAGACATTGATCGCCTCGTGGAAGTATGTGAGTCGATTGGAGGGCGCTCGTTCTGTGCGCTCGGGGACGGTGCAACCTCCCCGATTGTGTCGTCAATCGATCTATTCCGTGACGAATACGAAGAACATGTTCGGTTGGGTACGTGTCCCTACGAGCGGGACGCGTCCGTACTTTTTGACCTTCCGGAACAGGAGGGAGCTCAGGTATGACCGCCACTGATAACAAAGCCACGGTTGCGAAAGACGACCTCGTCACGCTCACCATTGACGGTATTGAGACATCCGTACCGAAGGGCACCCTCATCATTCGGGCGGCAGAAGACATCGGGGTGGACATTCCTCGCTTCTGTGACCACCCTGCGCTCAAGCCTGCCGGTGCCTGTCGTCAGTGCCTGGTAGAGGTCGCGGCTCCTGACCGTGAGGGCAACCTACGTTCCTTCCCCGCACCTCAGACAGCGTGCACGATGGTCGTCTCTCCGGGGATGGAGGTCAAGACCGCCACCCACTCCGAGGTAGCCAAGCGTGCACAAGAAGGCGTGATGGAGCTGCTGCTCATCAATCACCCTCTTGATTGCCCGGTGTGCGATAAGGGCGGCGAATGCCCTTTGCAGAACCAGGCGATGTCTCACGGTCAGGCTGAATCCGCCTTTGTTGACGTGAAGCGGGTGTTTGAAAAGCCACTCGAACTCAGCACCGAGATATTGCTCGATCGCGAGCGTTGCATCCTGTGCCAGCGCTGCACGCGCTTCAGTTCAGAGATTGCCGGTGATGCGTTTATTGATTTGCAGGAACGCGGGGCGCAACAACAAATCGGCACCTTCGACACGGATGTTCTCGACTTTGATGGTTATGCCCCCGCTGGCCACGCTATGGAAGATGAGGCTGGCCGCGCGTTCTCGTCCTATTACTCCGGTAATACAGTGCAAATTTGTCCGGTAGGAGCCCTTACCAGCGCGGCATATCGCTTCCGTTCGCGCCCCTTTGACCTGGTGAGTTCGCCGGGTATTGCAGAACATGATTCTTCTGGGGCTGCCATCCGTACGGATCACCGTCGGGGCACCATCCTCAGACGATTGGCAGCCAATGATCCGGTAGTCAATGAAGAGTGGATTACCGACAAAGATCGCTTTGCCTTTACATGGCAACACCTGGACGATCGCCTGGAGCGCCCACTGGTACGTGGAGACGACGGTGAATTACATGAAGCCTCGTGGCCGGACGCCCTCGCCGCCGCTGCTGCTGGACTCACGAAGGCTATTCGCCCTAAGACAAAGGGCGCGAAGGTCAAGGGTGCAGCGGTCCTCCCCGGCGGCCGCATCACCATGGAAGACGCATACGCCTACCAAAAATTCGCTCGTGTCGTTCTGGGCACTAATGACGTAGATGTCCGCACGCGCCCCAGCAGCGACGAAGAACTTGACTTCCTCGCCGCTCAGGTAGCAGGAACAGGCGTAGGAGTCACCTTTGCTGATCTTGAGGCTGCTCCCGCCGTTCTCCTTGCGGGCTTCGAGCCCGAGGACGAGGGCGGTGTGGTCTTCTTGCGCATGCGTAAGGCAGGAGATCGCCAACAGGTGTTCACTCTTGCGCCCTTCGCCTCTCGTGGAGTAGAAAAACTGGATGCCCGCTTGCTCCCGTGCGCACCGGCAGCGGAAGCGTCTGCCTTGGAGGACCTGCCCCGCGACGTTCTCGCTGCACTGAAAACTCCTGGCGCCCTCGTCATTGTTGGGGAACGTCTCGCGACCGCACCGGGGGCTTTGTCTGCAGCGATACAGGTGGCAGAGTCCACTGGTGCACGGCTGGCATGGATTCCTCGGCGTGCCGGAGAACGTGGCGCTGCTGATGTAGGAGCGTTGCCATCCGTTCTTCCAGGTGGGATGCAGGTGTCCTCCGCGGAGACTCGTGCGGCTCTTGCCGCGGTGTGGGGAGTAGAGACCTTACCGACGGAGCGTGGCCGTAGCGCCGAGCGCATTCTTACTGCTGCTGCAACCGGCCAACTCGGGGCTCTGGTGGTGGGCGGTCTCACGATCAGTGACCTCCCGGCAGGTGCCAAGAAGGCTTTTGCCAAGCCTTTTGTGGTGAGTCTCGAAGTGCGGCGTAGTGATGTACACGAATACGCCGATGTGGTGTTCCCGGTGGCACCGCCTGCGGAGAAATCCGGCACCTTTGTGAATTGGGAAGGCCGGTTACGTTCGTTCCCCACGGCGCTTGCCACCGGTGCGGTGAGTGATCACCGGGTCCTAGACATGATTGCTAGCACCATGGAAGTTGCGCTGGGTACTGCCACGATCGAAGACGTCATGGACGAGTTCGCTCGGATCCCTCTTGACGACACCCATCGTGTCGAAGCCCCTGAGGTATCTGCTGCTCAGCCTCCTCGTGGGGTGGTGTTGGCCTCATGGCATCAACTTATTGACAACGGTTCCTTGCAAGCTGGTGAACCCTACCTGGCTGGCACCGCACGGGTCGCAGTGGCACGGATGAGCCCTGCAACTGCCACACGTCTAGGGGTGTCCGGAACGGTCACGGTCAAGGGTTCTACTCGCGCGTCTATTACGTTGCCGCTCGCCATCACCGAAGACATGGTGGATGACGTGGTCTGGTTACCCACCAACTCGCCTGGCTCTTCTCCCGCTGCAACCCTGGGAGTGACCGCGGGAGATGTCGTGACGGTGAAGGGTGGTCGGCGTTCATGAATCTTCTTTCAGTGCTTCGCGGACAGTGGGACATTCCCCCGTATGCCACCAATGAATTGCGCGCCTGCGATGCCACCGAAGCTCAGGCTCAGTCCACACTCGAGGCGGTAGCGGCGCACAGTCAGGGCGGCATTGCGCCCTCTGCGCAGCAGTGGGAGTTGTACGAATGTCTTGTTCAGCAGGCTGGACTGGCAGGGGACAGCATCTGGGTGGTGCTCATCAAGGCAGTGCTGATATTGGTCTTCCTGCTTACGTCGGTTCTGTTTGCGTTGTGGTTTGAACGCCGGCTCATCGCCCGGTTCCAGGAGCGAGTCGGCCCTAATGTGCACGGACCCTTCGGCCTTCTTCAGTCTGTGGCGGATGCGATGAAGCTTCTCTTTAAAGAGGACATCACCGTACGTGCCGCAGACAAACTCATGTACGTGGTGGCTCCTTTCATTGCCGTTGTGTGTGCCTTCATCGTTTTTGCAGTCATCCCCTTTGGGCCGGCTACGGAGATCCCTTGGGTGGGCGAAGTTACTCCCTTGCAACTGACCGACTTCCCGGTGGCAGTGCTGTTTGTGCTCGCCGCAACGGCTCTTGGGGTGTACGGCATTGTGTTGGGCGGATGGGCATCTGGCTCCACGTATCCCCTGATGGGATCTATTCGTTCCACTGCCCAAGTCATCTCATACGAACTCGCGATGGGTTTGTCCCTTGTGACCGTCTTCATGGTCGCGGGATCCATGTCCATGAGCGACGCCGTTGATTCCCAACGAGAAGCCATGTGGTGGTTTATTCCGCTAGCTCCGGCTTTCGTGCTGTATGTGATCTCTATGATCGGGGAAACCAACCGGCTGCCCTTTGACCTGCCAGAGGCAGAAGGTGAACTAGTAGCGGGCTTCATGACGGAGTATTCCTCGATGAAGTTTGCCTGGTTCTTCCTGGCTGAATACGTCAACATGATCAACGTTTCTGCGGTGGCCACAGTGCTGTTCTTTGGTGGCTGGTCTCCCGCATGGCATTCCAGCTGGCCTGGGTACGAGATGCTCAGTTCTGGCATCTTCCCGCCGCTGTGGCTCATTCTCAAGATCTGGTTCTTCATGGGCATCTTTGTGTGGGTCCGCGGCACGTTGCTCCGGTTGCGGTACGACCAGTTCATGAAGTTCGGGTGGAAAGTTCTTATTCCCTTCGGGCTGGTGTGGGTGGCCTTCTTCGCGATTTCTCGCGAAGTCGTGGAACAACTTGGGATGGATGTGGACACCTTCGTGCTCTTCTCGGGGCCAATATTTGCCGTGGTTTTGATTGGGGTGCTGGTGGTGCTGGCCCGCACCAAGCCTCGGGTTGAGCCCGCTGCCATCCCTGAGGGTGAAATAGATGCGTTTGCTGACGGCTATCCTGTGCCGCCACTGCCCGGGCAAAAATTGCCGCCGTCGCCGCGTTCTGGCGCCACTGTAGATTCTCGTCTCTCACGAAAGGCAGGCAGTGATGACTGATCGTCATAGCGGTGGAGACGAGGCATTTGTGACGAACCTCCCCGCGCCTGGCCCGCTTGAACCGGTGGCTGGTTTTGGCGTGACCTTGAGGAACTTCTTTCGTCCTGCCCAGACGGAACAGTACCCGCGCGAGAAAGTGCCAGCAGCACCGCGCTATCACGGTCGGCACCAACTGAATCGCCACCCGGATGGCCTGGAGAAGTGCATTGGTTGTGAATTGTGTGCGTGGGCCTGCCCTGCTGACGCTATTTATGTCGAAGGGGACTCCAACACGGACAATGCCCAGTACTCTCCGGGAGAGCGTTATGGGCGGGTGTACCAAATCAATTACTTGCGGTGCATTTTTTGTGGCTTGTGTATCGAGGCGTGTCCTACCCGCGCACTCACGATGACTAATGAATATGAAATTGCCGGTCCCACGCGTGAGGGAATGATTTACGAAAAACAGGATTTGCTGGCTCCTATGGGCGAGAACATGCTGGCCGCCCCTCACCCCATGGT
>WTKG01000013.1 GCA_011524475.1 Demequinaceae bacterium | reverse complement strand
GGACCGTAACTGTGAGGTGTGCTGTTTCCACCGCACTTTTTCGATAGGCATCTGCGCAAGTTCCTCGGCCTTTGCCACAATCCGTTCACGTTCTTCACGCGCCTTTTCAATACCGGCTTCGCGTTCCGCAGTAAGTCTTTCTACAAGCGCATGGGCCTCAGTCTCGACTTGCGCGACTCGGCGCGCGAGGGCCTCTGCATCACCCACGAAATCCGGAGACTGGACAGGGGCGATGAGGTCTTTGATTCCTCGTTCGATACTGGAGGGTGACATCTGCGCACTCGTCAGGCGGGCGTGGAAACGTTCCACCTGGGCGCGGTGGTGAAAATACCTGTCCACAAATGGCGCCAGCGGGTCTTCGCCGTCGGCTTGTCCCACCACATGTTCTTCATCTCCACGAACCAAAATTACTTGCGATTTAGTGACTTTCCCGTGCTGCCTGGCGGCTTCACGGTCATCATCCGTAATCTCGATAGCGGCGGGAGTGCGCGGGGCAGTCTTGATGGCCTTGGCAATGGCTGTGGGAGAAGGTGCTCCCGAAGGTGAGGACGGCCTGGTGCCTTTCGACATTACGTACAACCCCATTCTGTTTGCGGGACGCTCTACTGCGTAGGTAATTACGATATATGCAGTGGCGCGCCCATAAGAGCGCCACCTTGAGCTGCACCAGTGAAACAATAGCCACATGCCTCGTCTCATGCCCTTGTCTGGATATCCCGAATGGAGTCCACGTGACCGTGTGATTGAACGCGATCTGCTGGGATCTCTCCACGAGACTTTTCGTCTCCATGGCTTCACAGAAATTGAGACCAGGGCAGTCGAGCCGCTCGAGCGACTTGTCGGCGATTCGGAGACGTCAAAAGAAATTTACGGAATTAGCCGTGTGGCAGACCCTGGGGAAGAAATGCGGGCAGGTCTGCACTTTGATCTCACGGTGCCTTTTGCTCGTTATGTGGAGGAATTCCAGTCGGAGTTAGTTTTTCCGTTCCGGCGGTATCAGATTCAAAAGGTCTGGCGAGGCGAACGTCCTCAAGAAGGGCGATTCCGGGAGTTCTATCAGGCTGACATTGATGTGGTGGGCCGGGACTCTCTGCCGATCCACGTGGACGCAGATGTGGCATCGGTCATGCTCGAAGCCCTCGCAGCGCTTCCGATCTCACCTGTGCGTATGCACATCAACAATCGCCGTGTGGTCGAGGGGTTTTATCGCGGAGTAGGCGTGACGGACGTGCCACAGGCTCTGAGGTCCGTCGACAAATTACCCAAAATTGGGACAGATGCGGTGCGAGACGAGTTGGTATCCCACGGTTTGGATGAATCGATTTCCGCCACAATTTTGGAACTTGCAAAAATTCGGTCAGACGGTGGGGAATTCGTGTCTGCAGTAGAAGATTTATGGGAATCAAGCAGGCACGTTTCCGATGTGGAACTCCACCAAGAAACGCTCGCGCGTGGTCTGTTGGAGTTACGCGAAACGTGGGAAAGCATCAATTCCCGCCACCCGCAGATGGTGACGGTGGACCTCAGCATCGCGCGTGGTTTGGATTACTACACCGGAAATGTTTTTGAAACCTTCGTGGAGGGTGACGACCGCCTGGGATCCGTGTGTTCAGGGGGGCGTTACGAATCGCTCATCACTGGCGGAGGCTTCCCCGGCGTCGGACTGTCCATTGGAGTGTCGCGGTTGGTGAGCAGACTGGTGAGTTCAGGGAGGGTGTCTGTGACGCGCGCGGTGCCCACGGTGGTGGTTGTTGCTGTCATTCACGAAGATTCCCGCGCAGATTCACAACGCGTCGCAAATATTTTGCGAGGGCGTGGCATTGCGACAGAGGTAGCGCCGGTGGCAGCCAAATTTGGCAAACAAATTCAGTATGCAGACAAACGGGACATTCCCTATGTGTGGTTTCCGGGAGCAGCAGGAAGCGCCGATGAAGTAAAGGACATCCGGAGTGGACATCAAAGCGAAGCGGATGTCTCCACGTGGGAACCTCCGGCAGAAGACGCTCGCCCGCGAGTAGAACGCCACTAGAATCGCATCACCATTACCCGCCACGTCATTGAAGGAAACCGTGTATCGCACTCACCTCGCTGGAGAACTACGCGCCACCCATGCAGGGGAGTCCGTCACCCTTTCCGGGTGGGTGGGACGTCGCCGTGACCACGGGGGAGTGGCCTTTATCGATCTGCGCGATTCCTCTGGGTTTGCGCAGGTGGTGATTCGGGAAGACATCGCCCATGCCCTTCGCCAGGAATACGTCATACGGGTGATAGGCGCAGTGCGGTTGCGTCCTGAAGGTTCCGAGAATTCGGAGCTACCCTCGGGTGAGGTCGAAGTTGTGGCGGAAGACGTAGAAATTTTGAACACTTCTGCCCCCATTCCTTTCCCCATTGACGATCATCTCGATGTAGGAGAAGAGGCTCGGTTACGCCATCGCTATCTTGACTTGCGCAGGAGCGACCCGCGTTCCGCGATGGTGTTGCGTTCACGGGCGAACGAAGTTGCGCGACGAGTCTTGTCTCATCACGACTTTCTTGAAATCGAGACACCTACGCTGACTCGCTCCACACCCGAAGGAGCACGTGACTTTCTTGTGCCAGCACGCCTTGCCCCAGGGTCGTGGTACGCCTTGCCTCAGTCTCCTCAGTTGTTTAAGCAGTTGTTGATGGTGGCGGGGATGGAGCGCTATTACCAAATTGCTCGGTGCTATAGAGACGAAGACTTCCGCGCAGATCGTCAACCAGAGTTCACCCAACTCGATGTCGAAATGAGTTTTGTTGAGCAGGACGACGTCATTCGTCTTGCAGAAGAACTGCTTACTGAATTGTGGTCACTGGTAGGCCACACTATTCCCACCCCCATTCCACGCCTCACGTACGCAGAGGCGATGGCACGGTTTGGAACAGATAAACCAGATCTCCGCTTTGATATAGAACTCACCGAGCTCACCGAGTTTTTTGCCGACACTTCCTTCCGGGTCTTCCAGGCTCCCTATGTTGGTGCGGTGGTGATGGCGGGCGGTGCAGACCAGCCGCGCCGCACTCTTGATGCATGGCAAGAATGGGCCAAACAACGTGGCGCCAAGGGCTTGGCTTATGTGCTTGTACAAGAAGACGGAGAACTTGCTGGACCAGTTGCGAAAAACCTTTCTGATGCAGAACGTGAGGGACTTGCTGCGCGGGTGGGTGCAGTGGCCGGAGACTGTATATTTTTTGCTGCGGGCGAGGTCAACGACGCCCGTGCGTTGCTGGGGGCCGCGCGCAACGAAATCGCCTCTCGCCTGG
>WTKG01000176.1 GCA_011524475.1 Demequinaceae bacterium | reverse complement strand
GGACCAAAATCTTTTTGGAGTTGGTCCGTGACGCGAAACACTCCCCCCAGTGCGCCTATGTCCTCGCCCATGAGTAAAACCTTGGGGTCGTTTTCCAAGGCGCGCCTCAAGCCCGCATTGATAGCGGCGCCAAATGTCATGGTGGTCATGCGCTACCCCGTTCTGAATCAAGGAACGACGCCTGGTAGGCCTCGTACCACGCTCGCTCGGAATCAACCGTGGCGTGTGGGGTGGAGTACACGTTGTCAAACATGCTCATGGGTTCGGGGTTCTGCGCTGTGCGTACTGATTCTCGTACCCGTATAGCCATCTGGCGAGCCTCTTCCTGTGACTGCTCTATGAAGTCGTCGGGAAGTTCGTCTATAGAACGCAAATACGTTTCTAAGCGGGCAATAGGGTCACGCTCGCGCCAATAGTCATCATCTGCACTCGTGCGGTAGCGAGTGGGGTCGTCAGAGGTTGTATGTGCCCCCATGCGGTAGGTAAACGCCTCGATAAACGTAGGGCCTCCACCCGAGCGAGCGCGTTCCATGGCTGCCCGTGTCACCGCGTAGGAAGCAATGACATCGTTACCATCCACGCGCACCCCCGGCATCCCTACTCCCGTGGCGCGATCAGCAAGGGGAACGCGC
The DNA here is from genome assembly GCA_011524475.1 of Demequinaceae bacterium. Taxonomy (GTDB): domain Bacteria; phylum Actinomycetota; class Actinomycetes; order Actinomycetales; family Demequinaceae; genus WTKG01. Next base: position 2,677 of record WTKG01000176.1, on the reverse strand, counting down.
GACTGCACTGTGGTGGGAAGCGAGATAGCCCACTGATTGTTTTGGCAGAAAAACACGACAGGGGCATTAAAAACAGAGGCAAAAATCAACGCCTCATTCGTGTCTCCTTGGGCTGTAGCCCCATCACCGAAGTAGCAGATTGCAGCAGCGTCGCGGTCTGGATCACCCGAACCTACCTTGCCGTCACGATCAAGCCCCATGGCAAAACCGGTGGCATGCAACGTGTGGGCACCAATCACCAACGTATTGATGTGGGTGTTGTGCTCGCCTTCCGCCCAACTGGAGTGTTCGATGCCGCGCCACATCAATGGCACCTGAGCGAGGTCGATTCCTCTTTTGAGGCACACGGCATGCTCGCGATAACTGGGGAAAACATAGTCGCGATCCACTAGTGCGTAGGCAGAACCTACTTGGGCGGCTTCTTGGCCCAGGCTCGACACCCACAAGGCAAGTTCGCCTTGCCGTTGGAGAGAGGTTGCTTCTTCGTCAAAGGCCCGGGTCACCATCATGTCGTGCCACATCTGGCGGAGTATCTCGGGCGTGAGTTCTTGGGCAAAGGACGCATATTCGGTGTCGTCAAGACGCGCACCTGTCCGATCAAGCAAGCGGACAACGCCTTCTTCTGACAAGGGCCCTGGACGATGCACGAACGATCTCCTTACGCCTGAAACGCGACTTAAGTTACGGTAACGTAAGCTACGGTAGCGTAGGTTGTGGTCCCTGGCAACGGAAGCAGCGGCCTATCTACGCGGAGCCTTAAGCGCCTTCTTCTAATTCCTTGCCTAACACATCAGCAATTTCCATCTCCGTGGCACCCTTACTCTCCAAAAGCGCGATTGCTTCGTCGCGCTGCTTCACCACCGGCCACTTCGCGAGCGCAAAGAACAAGAACATCAGCGGGCCCGCCCCAGGCACAAGAACAGCAATGATGCCAAGCCAGTGGCTGTACCCCGCCTTACGGGCAACAATGATTGCCGCGATAAGCGACAACACAATAGAGAGCGCGCCGACCAGCGCGATCCAACCGAACCACTGAGAGAACAGTTCAGCAAAAGTGAGGTCACCGGTGGTATCCATAATGTCCTTCCTTGCGCAAGCGCTTCGTGGTTAGAACCTATCGGGGAATGCGCGTAAACCGCTAATGATCTTGGCGTTTTCTTCGGAAGTCCCCGAAGTGATGCGCACGCCGTCCCCCGCAAAAGCACGTGCCACAATCGCGGGCGACTGTGCGCTCAAATGCGCCGAGAGCGCCTCCGCATGTTCTCCCGCGGGAATCCACACAAAATTTGCGCACGAATCCGGGACTGTCCACTGGTCTGATCTCAGCGCCTGCATAAGGGCGGCAGAGTCTGCCGCTACCGTCGCAGATCGTTGCATGACTTCCTTTTCGCACGTGAGCGCCGCATACGCAGCGGCTTGCGCGGGTCCCGACACAGAAAAAGGTGTGACGCAGGCGCGAATAGGCGCCATAAGCTCGCTGTTGCCGCAGGCATATCCCACTCGCAGGCTCGCAAGCCCCCACGCTTTGGAGAAGGTGCGGGTAGTGATCACATTGGGATATTGGGCACGCGCCTCCTGTCCATCGAGCGCGTCTGGATCAGACACAAACTCTACGTATGCCTCGTCCACCACGACGAGGACATGAGGAGGCACGCGCTCCATAAACGAATCGAATTCCCCGCGATGCACAACTGTTCCCGTGGGGTTGTTCGGAGTGCACACAATGATCACTGCGGTGCGGGGAGTGATGGCCTCTGCCATCGCGTGCAGGTCGTGGCGCCCCCCTTCCGCCAAAGGCACCCGCACCGATGTCGCGCCGGCAACAGACACCAGGATCGGATAGGCCTCAAAAGACCTCCAGGCAAACACCACCTCATCGCCAGGCTGGGTGAAGGCCTGCAACACATGCCCTAACACCGCCACGGACCCGCCTCCCACGACCACCTCCTGGGGATTCGTGCCCCGCCACTCAGCAATTGCGTTGACGAGATCAGTCGCGAACATATCGGGATAGCGGTTGGCATGCGCAGCTGCCGACGCCGCAGCGTCAACGACGGCAGGAAGAGGCGGAAGTGCCGTCTCGTTAGAAGAAACTTTTATCGCCTCGCGATTGTGGCCCCTGCGCCCGGGAACGTACGCAGGCATAGCCAAAATCTCAGCGCGGGCTTGTGGTAACACCATGCGGCAAGCATGCCATTGACACGTGAGAGAATCAGACCATGCGACTCCTTGCGCGTTTCATCGCTACTACTACGGCCCTGTGGGTCGTCACCCTTCTGCCCCTTGATGTGGTCGTCAGCGGAGGGGACTCCAACAGTGCAACCTCACGCCTGGTCGTATTTCTCGGAATTGGCGCTGTGCTCACTCTCGTGAACTTGATCGTGCGGCCGATCGTGAGTTTCCTGACGATCCCCGTACAGTTCTTGACACTTGGGCTGTTCTCGCTCGTAATCAGTTGGGCGATGTTGTGGCTTTCCGCATGGATCACGTCGCGACTAGATTTTGGGACCTTAGCTATCGGCGGCTTTTGGAAGTCTCTGCTCGCGGCGCTGGTGATCGCGGTGGTGACCTGGTTCGTCATCAAGGTTCTTCCCACGGGCGAGAAGAAGCGCCGCTAGTCACACCCGGAGTGGTCACCACAAGTTCGCGTTCACGCGCCACAGCATCTGTCTCTTAT
>WTKG01000156.1 GCA_011524475.1 Demequinaceae bacterium | reverse complement strand
AACCTTTAAGAATCTTGAGTCGCACCTGATCCGCATACGTGCGGTACCCCGAAGTCATGCACAGCGGCTCTCCAAAGTGGAGCCGATATTGGTGGTTGAGTTCCGCAAGTGCCACTGCCGCGTCTGCCCGTATCTGAGTTTTCCCATCCCACAAAGTACAGAGAGAATCAGCGCTCAAGCGTCCATTGGATCCTTCCCATTCAGGAGATCCGTCACAGGAAGGAAGGCGTGAGGACACAATGATTTGCTCCCCCCGCGCAAGTGCCTTTGCCGTGTCATTGAGATCAGGTCGGGGAAGGTCAACACCTGTGCCTATCTGCTCCTCGGCAAGGATAAAGTCGATCGAATCCATGTCAGTGTCTTGGCTGGCGGACGCAGCAAACGCAAACTGGGATGAGTACGCGCTCACTGTTGCCGTGATCGGATAGACCACCATTGCCATGGCAAAAATCACCATGACCGCTGTACGTGTCACCCACTTGCGGCGCTGATGCTGGGCTCTCAGCGTGAGCTCTTGCGTATGAAACTCACGCCATTCACTACGAGTGCCAAAGCGCGCGCGAAAATCGCCAGAAGGCTCGATTTGCTTATTCACACCCACCACTTTTCGCATCACACGGATTCTCTAGCGAGCCAACGAGTGAGGCCACGCATCTGCTCCCATCGTAACGAGAAAGAAGAACCGCACCTTTTAAGGGCGTTGCTGCGCGCTCACTTCACCCACGAGTTCTTCAAGAATGTCCTCCAGGAACACTGCGCCCACAACCTTTCCCTGAGCCTCCACTGCTGCAACATGAGCACGGGTAGCCCGCATGGATCCCAACACGGCCTCTACTGGGTCATCACTACGTACCCGAGGCAATTCCCTTACCCGCCAGGCGGGAAGAGGACTATCACGTTCATCATCCGCGACCCCCAACACATCCTTGAAGTGCACGTAACCCGAAAGTTCCGAGCCGTCTTTGACTAGTAGCCGAGAATGCCCAGTATCAGTAGCGGTTTTTTCACACTCTGCAATAGTCACACTGGACAGAACTGCCACCACTTCGGCGACAGGCACCATCACGTCACGGGCGCACCTGTCCGCAAAATCCAATGCCCCGGTGAGAAGGCCCTGAGAATCTTCAATCGTTCCTTCTTCGGAAGACCGCTGGACGATGCTATGCACCTCATCTGCGGTAAAAGCGGACGCCACCTCATCACGGGGTTGTACTCCCATGGCCTGGATAAGAAGGTTGGCAATCCAATTCAAGGCTCCGATAAGTGGGCGCACCACTCGGGCAATTGCCACGAGAGGCGGTCCGAATACAAGTGCCGCGCGATCCGGGCTGGAAACCGCAGCATTCTTCGGCACCATTTCACCCACCACAACGTGAAGCCAGACAATGATGGAGAGCGCTATTGCTACGGCAATGATGTGCGCCACGCTTGTGGACAGGCCCCACGATTGAAGAGGACCCTCGAGAGCGTGCGCAAGCGCAGGTTCGGCAAGCACTCCAAGGGAAACGGAACACACCGTAATTCCCAGTTGCGCTGTTGCGAGCATTAAGGACACGTTTTCCATCGCCCACAGCACGGTACGGGCTGCCCTGCTGCCTTGTTCCGCACGTAATTCAATCGAAGCGCGGCGAGCAGAGATCACAGCAAACTCAGCCCCCACAAAGAAGGCATTGGCTAGCAACAAACCCACGGTTGCGAAGGTCAACGACACACTCATGCGCGGGACCCCTGAGCCGGAGCAGATTCAATACGTACCCGCTCAATCCTGCGACCAGACATTGCCTCTACTTCAACAATGACGCCGTCTGCTGTCAGCGTGTCCCCTGGCTGAGCAATTCTGCCCAGCCGCGCCATCACATAACCGCCCACTGTCTCGTATGCCGCTTCTTCGGGAACATGCACTCCTGTGGCTTCTGTCAGTTCATCCGGACGCATACTGGCCGGAACGCTCCAGGCTCCATTCACGCGACGATAGACACCTGCCCGGCGACGATCGTGTTCATCGGAGACATCCCCTACCAGTTCTTCCACCACATCCTCAAAGGTCACCACCCCTGCTGTCCCGCCATACTCATCAACAACCAGGGCGAACTGATGCGGAGCTGATTTCAACACGGCAAGCAGCGGACGCATCTCTAGTGTTTCCGGCACTTCTTCGACGTCAACCATCAACGTCGAGACGAACACTGTCTCCCGTTGCGCGTACGGCACCTGCATCGCTGACCGTACGTGCACTAAGCCAGCAACATCGTCATGAGACGCCCCGATTACAGGAAAACGGGAATGCCCGGTTTCCCGCACTCTGCGAATAACATCAGCCGCAGAATCAGTGGGTGTCAGCACATGCATACGAGTACGGTCCGTCATCACATCAATCGCAGTCAGATCGTCTAATTCAAGCGTGTTTTTCAACAACAACGCCGTACGTGCATCGAGTGTGCCCGCCTCTGCAGATCGGCGCACCAACGCCGCAAGTTCTTGGGCTGAACGTCCTCCCGGGAGTTCTTCCCGTGGCTCAATACCCATCAGACGGAGTATGCGATTGGCCGTGGCGTTAAGGGAGCGGATCATGAAACCCAGTGCAGACGTAAAAGCCATATTGAAGCCGACCGTGGCCCTAGCGGTGGCATGTGGCGTGGACAGTGCAAGGTTCTTAGGCACAAGTTCACCAAAAATCATCGAGAAGACATTCACGATGACCAACGACACCGCCCCCGCCACAAGACCCACTGCCGTACGCGATAAGGCTGTGTCCTCGAGGGGAACTTGAAGCATCGCGGCAACCGCCGGTTGCGCGGTATACCCAAGCCCAATAGTGGTAATCGTGATCCCCACTTGAGCCCCGGATAACTGAGTGGAAAGCGTCGCGAGCGCACGTCGAACGCGTCGTCCCCGGCGATTCGAATCATCCACGTGAGCTGGATCAAGGGCAACGATGGAGAATTCGACTGCGACAAAGATCGCCGTACCCACAGTGAGCACAAGGCCGATTGCGATGAGTATCCAGTCGGTCATACGCCCCAACAATGCCGATGCATCATGACGCCATGATACCTGCCCACAGTGGAGTGCGGCGGGGCGCACCCATGTGGGCGTTCAAAACGGCTTAGAATGTCTGCACCTGCGCATTTCGCGACGGCACGCAGCATGGAAGTGAGCCGCACCCTAGTGTCGACTGAGAACCCGTCATCCGGATCATCCCGGGCTTCGATCTCCCGTGACTCAAACGCGCCGTCGCTCGCTTCTTTCGTGCGGGCAGAGGGGCCTATAGAACCCGAACCTGTTGCTCCGCCACCGTCAACGACACCACCGGCCCTCACCGCAGCAGCGCCCGCTCCCCCTGAAGAGCAACCACCTGTCTCTTATACAC
>WTKG01000131.1 GCA_011524475.1 Demequinaceae bacterium | reverse complement strand
CCCCAGGAGACGCGTCCGCTGAGTGGACTCATGTGGCCGGCCCAGAAACGGATTCCGTCACCCGCGCTGATCTTGAATTTGCGTGGCGAGCATGCCGCTCAGTTAAATCCAATGCCATTGTGCTTGCTCACGATGGTGCGTCAGTAGGAATCGGAATGGGTCAAGTGAGTCGTGTCGACTCGTGCCGCTTGGCAGTGCAACGCGCCACCGCCGAACGTGCGCGAGGGGCAGTGGCCGCGTCTGATGCCTTCTTTCCGTTCCCCGATGGTTTTGAGGTTCTTGCCGAGGCGGGAGTGCGTGCCGTGGTGCAGCCAGGGGGTTCGGTGAGAGACGCGGATTTGATTGCGGCAGCAGAGGCGGCAGGAGTGTCAATGTATTTCACCGGCACCCGCCACTTTTTCCACTAGGTCACACATGACAACTCCTGACCCTGCGTCCCCCCGCTCTCCCGGGAAGAGCGGCGCGACACCACCTCCATACACGTCACCGGCGTCTGCCTGGGTGTGGCTGATTGTGGTGTTGGGAGGCGTGGCAGTAGCAGTGGCCGGCCCCACTGTGATCGGTATTTGGGGATTGGCTGCCCTATGTGCAGTCGCGGCAATCGTCAGAGTTGCATTCCCTCAACGGGTGCGGCTCATCGCGCGCGGCATGATTGCGGATGTCGTCCTGTTGTGCGTGCTGGGTGCGGGACTGGCCTTCTTAGCAGCCACGACGCACGTGGGTTAGGGAGTGTGAGCGCCCGTTCCCTCGTGAACGACGTCCTCTTCTGGGCCAAAAGCGCGGTACATCAGTCCCACAAAAGCGCCAGCCAGGATTGCGGCGAGCCACCATGGCCACAACTGTGCCGCATCAAATTGTCCGTTGAGTAGCCATGTGCCGGTAGCCCTGGCTGGGTTGAGAGAGGCATTGGTTGCCGGTAATCCCACAAATATGAGCACACCTAGTGCCGCAGAAATCGTCACAGGTGCGAGAGTGCCTGGTGCCCGTACCGAGGTAGCAGAGAGAACTGCCGCCACCAACAAACTCGTGAGCACGAATTCAACGATCCCTCCGGGTAGGGCGCCAAGCCCAAGAGCGCTCGCGTCTCCGTGCAAGATGGATATCCCGGACATGATTTCTTCCACATCTGCACGCTCAAGTGTGGGACTTGCGTGCAAAGTAACAAAAAGCCCTGACGTTCCCACGGCAGCGCCGATTGTCTGCGCCAGTACGTACGAGGTGACGTCCCGGGCAGGGAACCGCCCCGCGATCCACATGCCTATTGTGACTGCCGGATTGAGGTGAGCTCCGGAGATATGCCCGATGGCGGCGATCAACACGAGCAGAGTAAGTGCAAATGCTAACGGAACCATCAGTGGAGTAAGAGCCCCTCCGTACACGGCCGCGGATAAACCCCCAAATACCAATATTGCTGTTCCGAGGAACTCTGCAATAAGGCGAGCAACCAGGTGTGCGCGAGCAGGTTCTACCTCAATCGGAGCGAGGTCATCTTCCATAGCTGTGACTGTGGAGGGGAGTTGTGAGGCACGTTTCTTGCGAGGCATACGTAGCGCTTTCTTGAGGAGAGTGAGTAGCTTTGTGAACTCTTGCATTGTGTCAGAGTGCACCTGCCTGCGGTGAAGAAACATTCTTTCAGTGCACTAGCCTGGGACAAGATTCCCACCACCAGCGAGGAGCGCTCCGCGATGGGCACAGTAAAGGTTGAAGGCACAGTCGTCGAACTCGATGGCGATGAAATGACGAGAATTATCTGGCAGTTCATCAAAGACCGGCTCATTCACCCCTACCTAGATCTAAACCTTGAGTATTACGACTTGTCCGTCACGTCTCGGGATGCCACGGATGACCAAATCACCATTGATGCGGCCCATGCGATCAAGAAGCATGGTGTGGGCGTCAAGTGCGCAACTATCACTCCGGACGAGGCCCGGGTGGAAGAGTTCGGGCTCAAGAAAATGTGGCGCTCACCCAACGGAACCATTCGCAATATTTTGGGCGGAGTGGTGTTTCGGGAGCCCATCATCATCTCGAATATTCCTCGCCTCGTGCCGGGGTGGACCAAGCCGATCATTATTGGCCGGCACGCTCATGGCGATCAGTACCGCGCCACGGATTACAAAGTCCCTGGCGAGGGAACGGTGACTCTCACGTACACGCCCACGGATGGTTCGGCTCCTGTGGAGATGGATGTCGTGCAGATGCCTGAAGAAGGCGGCGTCATTATGGGCATGTACAACTTCAACGAGTCCATTCGAGACTTCGCACGGGCCTCTTTTGCCTATGGCTTGCAGCGTGGCTACCCCGTCTACATGTCCACGAAGAACACGATCTTGAAACGTTATGACGGTGCCTTTAAGGATCTTTTTCAAGAAGTGTTTGATGCTGAATTCAAGGCGGAGTTCGACAAGGCAGGCCTCACGTACGAGCACCGCTTGATTGACGACATGGTGGCAGCGGCCATGAAGTGGGAGGGCGGCTACGTCTGGGCGTGCAAGAACTACGACGGAGACGTGCAGTCGGACACCGTCGCGCAAGGCTTTGGCTCCCTTGGGTTAATGACGTCAGTACTGATGACGCCCGATGGCAAGACGGTCGAGGCGGAGGCGGCGCACGGCACTGTGACGCGTCATTACCGTCAGCATCAGGCAGGTAAACCTACGTCCACTAATCCGATTGCCTCTATTTTTGCGTGGACAGGCGGGCTTAAGCACCGCGGCAAGCTCGATGGAACACCCGAGGTGATGGGTTTCGCGGAGACGCTCGAAAACGTGATCATTTCGACTGTCGAATCGGGCAAGATGACCAAGGATCTCGCCTTGTTGGTGGGGCCGGACCAAGAGTGGCTCACCACGGAAGAGTTCCTTGCCGCCCTCGACGACAATCTCGCCGCGAGACTTGCGTAACGTCTGCACTGTATTAGGAGAGACGCCATGACCGCCCCCGTGACTGTGACTGTGACCGGCGCCGCCGGACAGATTGGGTATGCCCTGCTCTTTCGGATTGCTTCGGGTCACATGCTGGGGCCAGACGTTCCGGTGCAGCTCAACTTGCTAGAAATTACTCCGGCTCTCCCTGCAGCCGAGGGAACAGCGATGGAACTCACGGATTGTGCATTCGACACCTTGGCTGGGGTCAACATTTTTGATGATGCACGGCAGGCTTTTGACGGGGTGAACGTTGCTTTGTTGGTCGGGGCGCGCCCGCGTGGCCCTGGCATGGAACGCAGCGACCTTCTTGAAGCCAATGGCGGAATCTTTGGGCCGCAAGGCGCCGCGATCAATGCAGGCGCGGCAGAAGACGTCCGGGTTCTGGTGGTGGGAAACCCTGCGAACACCAACGCCCTCATCGCCGCCGCACATGCCCCGGATGTTCCCGCGGAGCGCTTCAACGCGATGACGCGCCTTGACCACAATCGTGCTGTGGGCCAGGTCGCGCTCAAGGCAGGAGT
>WTKG01000140.1 GCA_011524475.1 Demequinaceae bacterium | reverse complement strand
GACTCACCCTGACTATGTGATCGTAGGAGTGGATGCGGAGGACGAGGCTAGCGCTCGCGACCGCGCCTCACGGCCCCTTCCTTTGTACCCCGCCACCGCGGGAGTCCCGACGTGGAGGATTGCTCGCGCGGTCACCACCGTGCTGACTCCCTTACGTGAAGAAGACCTGCCTGACCCCATTCCAGACGACTTACGTCTCGCACGTTCTTTTCCGTCTCTATTGGAATCCTTGCGCCAGGTGCATGCTCCGCATGAGGAGGCTGACTGGAAATCGGGGCAGGCGCGTCTCGCGTGGGAAGAAGCGTGGGTTCTCCAGGTAGCCCTGGCTCGTCAACGGGCATCCGCGCAGGCCAGAGGTTCCCGTGCACGCCCACGCGTGAAAAATGGACTTCTTGACAGTCTGGATGCCTCGTTACCGTTTCCCCTCACTGAGGGTCAGCGGAACGTGGGTGAGGAGATCACGCGCGATCTCGGTACGGATACGCCGATGTTGAGATTGCTGCAAGGAGACGTCGGGTCAGGGAAGACCGTGGTGGCCCTACGGGCGATGGCTCACGTGGTTGATGCCGGTGGTCAAGCAGCGTTACTGGCGCCGACGGAAGTGCTTGCGATGCAACACGAACGCACCCTCCGATCGCTCACCAAGGACATCACCGTGCCCGCGTTACACATTGCCACCCTCACCGGGTCAATGTCGGGTAGTGAACGATCTCAGGTACGTGCAGATATTGCGTCCGGGGCCGCGGGGATCGTGGTGGGCACGCACGCCCTTTTGTCTGACGATGTGGAGTTTGCTGACTTGGGGCTTGTGGTGGTTGACGAACAACATCGTTTCGGGGTGGAGCAACGTGATCGCCTGCGCACCAGAGGTGACACCGACGCACATGTGCTGGTGATGACCGCGACACCCATTCCACGCACTATTGCCATGACAGTTTTTGGTGACCTGGAGGTCTCGCACCTCACGGAATTGCCTGCTGGTCGCGCTGAGGTGCAGACTCACCTGGTGCCACGCGAGAACGCCGCATGGATCGCACGCATATGGAGTCGCGTGCGGGAAGAAATCGATGCGGGGCGTCGCGTGTATGTGGTGTGTCCGCGCATTGAAGGCTCCGTTGATCAGCACGACGCTGCTGGCGCCCCTTCGGGAGACACCGCTCCCTCCGAAACTGCTGATGCTCACCGTTCGTATATGGATGTGGAATCCATGGTCGCGACCCTTCGTGCAGAACCCGTTCTTACCGGTGTGAGTATCGGATATGTGCATGGAGGGTTACCTGCTGACGAGCGTGCGCAGGCCATGGATGATTTCGCACAGGGGCGTGCCCCGATATTGGTGGCAACCACAGTCATTGAAGTGGGTGTTGATGTTCCCGAGGCAAGCATGATGGTCGTCTGGGATGCGGAGGTATTTGGTGTGTCGCAACTGCACCAGTTACGCGGACGCGTGGGGAGGGGACAGATCCCGAGCCTGTGTCTTCTGGTGCATCAGGCCGCCCCAGATTCCGTTGCCGAAGAACGCCTGAATGCCCTGGCTGACACTACGGATGGTTTTGCTCTTGCCCGCACAGACTTTGCTTTGCGTCGCGAAGGAGACGTGTTAGGAAGCGCGCAGTCGGGAACGAGCTCTTCGTTGAAGTTGCTCGACATTCGCACACATGAGGATGTTATTGAGGATGCGAGGACGCAGGCACGGGCGCTTGTGGCTCAGGATCCACACATTGATCGTCATCCTGTTTTGCGTGCAGTAACAGATGAGATATTGGGAGACCGTGCGGGAATCTTTCTCGAACGAACCTAGTACGTCGCGCATTCTCGTCACCCTCTAGGCTCGACGAGTGACCAGAATCATCGCAGGAATGTTCAAGGGCCGCCCCTTGTCGGTCCCGGCTGCAGGGACCCGCCCCACCACTGATCGCGTGCGTGAAGCGCTTATGAGCCGGTTGGAGACTCTGCGCGAATACGAGGATGCACGAGTGTTGGATCTCTACGCAGGTTCTGGAGCGCTTGGCTTCGAAGCCTTGAGTCGAGGCGCAGGTGCCGTGACTTTTGTGGATTCTGCACATCGTGCACGAACTGTGCTTGTCGCAAATGCAAGGTCACTAGGAGTGGAAGAGGACGTGACATGCGTCCGTTCTTCGGCAGAGGCATTCTTGGCCTCCTCGCAAGAGGAGTACGACATTGTCTTCTTGGATCCTCCTTACGACACTCCTCTGGCCGCTGTGAACGATGTGCTCGCCTCCCTTGCCCCTCGAATTGCCCAGGGGGGTGTGGTGGTAGCAGAAACATCCGCTCAGGCAACTGATCTGATCTGGCCTGTACCGCTTACGGATCTTGGAGCGCGGGACTATGGCGGCACCAGCTTGCATTGGGGGCAGCGGAGGTGAGGAATCCCACACGTTTTTTCGTGGCGCGATGTGAGCTTTTTCCATAGGTTGGAGCAGGGAGCGAAGACACGAAAATATGGGTGTTGACGGGAGGCCGGTGTGATCGAGTTCGAATCTGCGCCTGTAAATTCCAGCGCCATTCCTGCCCTTGAGGAAGACTATTCCGAGGTTGCCCGCATCCAAGCATCAACGGGCAGCCTCCCTGAATATGCGGCTGCTTTTGCCTCCATTCCGGGACGTTTTGAGCCTGCACGTGACCCGGTGCGTAATTTGCGCTTTGGCCGCGTTACCGTCCATGAATTTGATGGTGGAAGTGCTGCGGAATTATTGTTGCGTGGTTATCCCGACGTGCACACTACTGATCTCGTGATCACCTATTACGGGGTAGTGGAGATGAATTTTGTCCCGGGAGAAGCCCCCGGAGAAGCAGCAATCACACAGCCCACCACGCTCGGCCGTTCGCGCGCCGACTACCTTCACCCCGACCCTCGGGGAGTGATGCATGAGATTGAGTTTTCCGGTGGAAGGCTATCTATTGTCTGCGCTGACGTGGCGCCCAGTTGGGTACCCTCTGGCTCGCGAGGCTGAGAAAAGCAGTCCACCTGCGGTAGCGTCGCACTATGGCAATAGCTGTTTTTCCTGGCACGTTTGACCCGTTCACTTTCGGGCACGTAGACATCACGGTGCGTGCACGTGCCTTGTGTGATCGAGTCATTGTGGCGGTGTCGCACAATATCGCGAAAGAACCCCTGTTGAACCTGGATACGAGAGTCCAGTTGGCTCAGAGTGCAACCGCACATCTTGAGGGAGTGGAAGTGAAGGTAGCTCCCGGTCTCCTTGTGGATTTTTGCGCGGAACAGGGCGCCACGATGATTGTCAAAGGCCTCCGCGGCGGAGCCGATTATGACTACGAACGCCCGATGGCGCTTATGAACCGCTCGCTCACGGGGATTGAAACGGTTTTTCTCACAGGAGACAGCGCCTTGAGTCACATTGCTTCCTCTCTCGTAAGGGACGTTGCCCGTAATGGTGGCTCCATTACAGACTTGGTGCCATCGGGAGTGGAGTCTGCGGTGCATGCCGCACTTGCTGAGCAACATAACG
>WTKG01000157.1 GCA_011524475.1 Demequinaceae bacterium | reverse complement strand
TGTCAGGAGTGATGATTCCTGCCACTCCTGCGGCAGACACCACGATGTCCGCTTGACGGGTGTGGCTGCGTAACTCACGAGTACCGGTGTGACACAAAGTGACCGTGGCGTTCACCTCTGCGCGCGTAAGCAGCAAACCGATGCTTCTCCCGACAGTAGTGCCGCGCCCGATCACCACCACATGAGCGCCCTCTAGTGCAACTCCGTAGGTTTCCAGCAAAGTAATCACGGCGCGTGGCGTACAAGGCAGGGGGGAAGAAATACCCTCCCGCACCCGGAGCACCAGCCTGCCAAGGTTAGTGGGATGGAGACCATCAGCATCTTTTGCGGGATCAATCTTTTCCACTACAGCATTGGCATCAATATGTGCAGGTAATGGCAGTTGGACGATATAGCCCGTGCAGTCAGGGTCGTCGTTGAGCCTCGCGATGACGGCTTCGATTTCCGATGCAGACGCTGTTGCTGGCAGGTGCTCCCGGATAGAGGCAATACCTACCTCTGCGCAATCTTGGTGTTTACCATTCACGTACCAAGTAGATCCAGGGTCATCACCCACTAAAAGTGTGCCGAGGCCCGGAGTGACTCCATTGGCTCGGAGCGCCTCCACGCGAGTACGCAACTGTTCTTTGACGGCTGCCGCAGTTGCCCGACCGTCCAAAATTTGTGCAGGCACGTCAGGGGCCTTACTGGACCAAACCGTCATACAGGGGAAAAGCCTCGGCGAGCTGCGCTACCCGCGCACGCAACACCTCCACCTCACCAGATCCCATCAACACCTCGGCGATCACATCGGCAACCTCGGTGAATTCTGCTGCACCAAACCCTCGCGTCGCAAGTGCAGGAGTCCCAATACGCACTCCTGAGGTCACCATGGGTGGGCGTGGGTCAAAGGGAACAGCGTTGCGATTGACGGTGATTCCTACGGCATGGAGTAGGTCTTCCGCCTGTTGGCCATCAATTTCGCTATCGCGTAAGTCAGCCAAGACCAGATGAACATCCGTACCACCAGTCACCACACTGACTCCAGCCTTACGAGCATCCTCTTGAGTGAGTCGCTCCGCAAGAATCCGAGCTCCTTCTAACACTCGTTCTTGACGCTCTCTAAATTCATCCGTTGCGGCTGCCTTGAGGGCGATTGCCTTGGCGGCAATCACATGCATCAACGGCCCGCCTTGTTGCCCAGGGAACACCGCAGAGTTCAGTTTTTTGGCAAGGGCATCGTCACGAGACAGAATCATTCCCGACCGGGGACCGCCGAGAGTCTTGTGGATCGTCGTGGATACCACGTCGCTATGCGGCACAGGCGAGGGATGTACACCAGCCGCAACCAGGCCAGCGAAGTGAGCCATGTCGGTCCACAATGCTGCTCCGACCTCATCGGCTATTGAGCGGAAGGCCGCAAAATCAAGGTGGCGCGGATAGGCAGACCATCCTGCAATCAGAACATCAGGTCGCTCTGCTCGTGCTTGCTCACGTACGTGATCCATATCAATGAGGTGAGTTTTCTCATCCACACCGTACGCAGCAACTTCGTAGAGTTTGCCTGAGAAATTCAACTTCATGCCGTGCGTGAGATGGCCACCGTGCGCCAATGACAGACCCATGATCTTGTCACCGGGATTGATGAGTGCATGTAACACAGCAGCGTTTGCCGTGGCTCCGGAATGAGGTTGCACATTGGCGTACGCGGCACCGAACAGTTCCTTTGCACGGGCAATAGCAAGATTCTCCGCAACATCTACTTCTTCGCATCCGCCGTAGTAGCGACGGCCGGGATAGCCTTCGGCATATTTGTTCGTGAGAACGCTTCCTTGCGCTTGAAGCACCGCACGGGAGACGAAATTTTCGGATGCAATCATTTCCAGGTACGACTGCTGCCGCGCCAGTTCCCGATCAAGAACCTGTGCAATTTCAGGGTCATGCTCCTCGAGAGAACTGCTCATCATCGCTGCGGTGTGTGAGGAATGGGGTGCCATCGAGGCCTCTCTGCTAGGTGATGAATATTTAATTCTGGGGCGCGTCCGTCACAATTCCGGACTCTAAGACTTTGCGGAAGAAAGCAAATGTCAGATCGCCAGCCACGTCATCAAACTGCAACTCATCGCTTGCATCGTTGTACATGGCCAAGTTGTGTGTGGAGTTCTTGCCCGTAAACACCCAGATTTCGGTGGTGTCTTCAGGAAGATGGGAGGTGAGGGCAAGTAACAGTTGAGTCCCAATCCCCTGTCCTTGCAGATCCGGCGCCACAGCTAAACGCCCAATGGTTGCCTTGGACCCTTCAATTCCTACCCTGATGGAACCCACCAATCGTGACCCTTGCCATGCCCCAAGGGTGATAGTGCTGTCGGCGGCAAGATCCTCCGCAAGCTCGTCCAAAGTCTGAGTCAACGCCGGAATATGCGGATCGTTGAACTGTTGAGCTTCCGTGACGAATGCCGCCCTACGGATGGTGAGTAGTTCGCCGGCATGATCCGGCCCTAGCGTCTCAATTCGTACATCGTGCTGGCCCATGGCTCTATTGTTTCACGCGTCGATGAGTGTGGAGGGCAGGCGCGAGACACCTCGGCATATCCATCAAAAATGACGTGGTCTTGAGTCCCTTTGTGCGCCCTTGCCTACGCACCAAAGTATGGTGTGGATGTGTCTACTACCCCTCCACTGTCATGGATACTCTCGTTGTCGTGCCCAGACGCACCAGGGATTGTTCATGCTGTCTCCGGAGCGATCGCTGACACTGGGGGGAACATCACGGAATCCCAGCAGTTCGGAGACCCTGACACCAATTTGTTCTTCATGCGCGTGGCTATTTCATCTTCGGCCCCGGACGACACACTCAGGTCAGTGATGGCCACCCTGGCGGACACATTCTCGATGACATGGAGCCTGCATCGGGCAGATGTCCCTATGCGCACCCTCGTGCTGGTATCCAAAGCAGACCATTGCCTCAACGATCTCCTGGTGCGAGAACGCGCCAAAAGTTTGCCTATCGATATCGTGGGAGTGGTGGGTAACCACTCCGAACTACGTGGGTTATCTGAATTTTATGGAAAAACTTTCCATCACATCCCCGTCACCCCAGACACAAAGAAAACGGCCGAACAAACCCTGCTGGAGATAATCGAGACTGAGAACGTCGACCTCGTGGTGCTTGCGCGTTACATGCAGGTTCTCTCAGCGGACATGTGCTCTGCTCTTGCCGGTCGGGCCATCAATATTCACCACTCATTCCTTCCAAGTTTCAAGGGAGCCCGGCCCTATGCTCAAGCACACGATCGCGGCGTGAAACTGATCGGGGCAACAGCCCACTACGTCACGGCAGATTTAGACGAAGGCCCGATCATCGAACAAGAAGTGGAACGGGTAGACCATTCCTTTACACCAGAGTCCCTCGCCGCGACAGGGGCAGACGTGGAAAGACGTACGCTTTCGCGAGCAGTTGCCTGGCACGCAGAGCATCGCGTCCTCTTGGATGGACACCGCACGGTCGTATTC
>WTKG01000172.1 GCA_011524475.1 Demequinaceae bacterium | reverse complement strand
TGGCCGCCCAGGGGGCGAGAACAAACGCGCGCTCAGCCGCCCGCAGGTGCGGAAGTACCAAATCATCAGACTCCGCCCGGATTCCGGCATAGTCAATCAGGTCGAGGTCGAGGGTGCGAGGAGCGTTGGCACCTTCTCGTTGTCTGCCGTGAATCATTTCCACACCCATACATGCCTGCAACAAGCCTCGTGGACTCAACGACGTACGCACGCGAATCACTGCATTCAAGAAATCTGGCTGCTCGGGGCCGCCCACCGGGGCAGTACGTGCAAGCGGCGAATGCGCAACCACGTCAATGCCGGGCACCCGCTCCAGGTGGCCGATGGCAGAAGCCAGGATGTCCGCAGAATCACCCATATTCGACCCCAAAGCAATCACCGCATCGGCTGGAGTCGAGGGGCGAGCGTCCAGGGGATCCTCTCCTTCTTGCGGAGAGTAGGAGCCCATGTTTATCCCCGCAGAGGCGACTCGGAGGCGATCCCAGGCATCTCCGTGGAGATGATCACGTCGAATGGTGACCGAAACATCGTCAAAGGGCACGCCCACGGGGGCGTCAGGTTTGTGAATTGTGACGTCCACTGCCTTCACGCGTGGAAAGCCCAGAACCCGGCGCGCGATGCGTTCTGCGACGGTTTCGATCAAATCTGCTGGAGGGCCAGCGATCTCCTCGACCATCACCTCTGCAGCCTCCGCGTACGACACCGTCGCGTCCAGTTGGTCCGTGCGGGCCGCGGCTCGGGTGTCAAGATGAATAACCAGATCAGCAACGAATTCTTGGCCGTCTGTGCGTTCATGATCGTGGACACCGTGATGCCCACGGGCGCGCACGCCCGTCACGGTGATCGCATCAAGCGCAACTCCTCCCAGCATGTAGATACGGGTAGGAGAACTCATAGGCCTATGGTGCGCTGGTTCTGGCGTGTTGCCAAGCGGACGCGACGGCAACAGCATCTTTCGCCGCTCGTGCATCGTGTACTCGGACTGCCCAGGCTCCCGCCACAGCGGCAAGGGCCGTCACCGCAGTCGTAGCATGGTCACGGGACTCAGGGCCGGCATCGTGATCCATCACTGCACCCAAAAAACGCTTCCGTGAGGCGCCTAGCAGTACCCGATGCCCCAGGGATGTCAGGTGCTCTAACTGCGCAAGCAAGGGCCAGTTGGATTCGTGCACTTTGGCGAAGCCGAGGCCCGGATCAAGAATGATCCGCTCTGCAGCAACACCGGCAGCAACCAAAGCATCAACCTGGGCACGTAACTCTTCTCGCACCTCCGTCACCACGTTGTCGTAATGGTCGTGGGCGTCCATCTCGCGGGAGTGACCACGCCAATGCATGGCGATGAACTCCACACCAAGATCTGCGACAGTGGCCGCCATATCTGGATCTGCCTGACCACCACTGACGTCATTCACCATGACTGCACCGGCCTCTACCGCCGCACGGGCCGTGGAGGCGCGCATCGTGTCCACAGAGGTGGTGACTCCTTCGCGAGCAAGCGCGGTCACCACAGGTATCACCCGGCCATGCTCTTCTGCCGCAGAGACTCGCTCTGCACCGGGGCGCGTGCTTTCCCCGCCCACATCCACAATGTCTGCTCCCTCTGCGGCAAGTGCGATACCGCGCCGTATCGCTGCGTCGGTGTCGTCCCAGCGACCCCCGTCACTGAAGGAATCTGGGGTCACATTGAGGATCCCCATCACCAGACATTGGTCGACCATGGGGGCTTAGGGCCGATCCAATAAACTCATGGCCTCCGCACGGGTAGCAGCGTCGCGCATGACCCCACGAACTGCCGATGTCACGGTGCGAGACTCGGGCTTACGCGCGCCTCGCATGGACATGCACAGATGCTCCGCCTCCACCACCACGATCACGCCTTGAGCATCGAGATGCTGAACGAGTGCGTCTGCCACCTGAGTGGTGAGACGTTCCTGCACCTGAGGGCGCCGTGCAAATAATTCCACCAAGCGGGCAAGCTTGGACAATCCAGTAATCCGACCATCGTCACCCGGGATGTACCCCACGTGCGCACGGCCATGGAAGGGCAGCAGATGGTGTTCGCACATGGAATACAACTCAATGTCACGCACCATGATCATTTCGTGATGGCCCACATCAAACACAGTCGCAAGTAGTTCTGCAGGATCTTTGTCCATCCCAGAAAAAAGCTCTTCATAGGCGCGTGCCACCCGTGCGGGGGTGTCGCGTAGACCGTCCCGGGAGGTGTCTTCTCCGATTGCCGCCAAAATCTCCGTGACGGCAGCCTCAATGCGGGGCTTGTCGATACCCACGATTACGCCTGTGTGCGCCGCACCGCTGGCTTCGCAGTGGAAGACCACTTTTTACGGGCAGGGATCTTCTTGATCTTTGTGAAAATTTCTTCTAACCGGTCGTGAAGAATCGTCTCTTCTTCCAACAATTCCTGGGCTAAGGCATCAAGAATGGCGCGGTTCTGAGTGAGCGCACGACGAGCCTCGGCAAGGGCCTGGTCCATCAACGCGCGCACCTCGGCGTCGATGGTGGCGGCAACGTCCTCGGAGTAGTCCCGGTCGTGACCCACGTCTCGACCCAAGAACACCTCGCCGGATCCTGCTGTATGACGCACGGTGCCGAGCTTGGCGCTCATCCCGTACTCGGTCACCATCGTGCGCGCGGTTTCCGTTGCTTGAGAAATGTCGTTACTGGCACCTGTGGTCGGATCGCCAAAAATGATTTCTTCGGCCACGCGTCCACCCATCGCGTAGGCAAGTGAATCAAGAAGCTGATTTCGAGTTTTCGAATAACGGTCTTCCGTGGGCATCACCATCGTGTAGCCGAGCGCACGACCGCGCGGAAGAATCGTCACTTTGGTCACCGGATCCGTGTGGCGCATGGCTGCTGCCACAACCGCGTGTCCGCCCTCGTGATAGGCCGTGACTTTTTTGTCGTGCTCATTCATGACGCGGGTGCGTTTTTGTGGACCGGCCACCACTCGATCAATGGCCTCATCCACGGTAGCCATCGAAATTTTCTTCTTGCCACCGCGAGCTGCCAAGAGGGCGGCTTCGTTGAGAACATTGGCCAAGTCCGCTCCCGTGAAACCTGGAGTGCGGCGAGCCACCGTCTCCAGGTCCACATCCTTGGCAATTGGCTTGCCTTTGGCATGGACGGTGAGTACCTTGTGGCGACCCTTAAGGTCGGGAGCCTCGACTGCGATTTGACGATCAAACCGACCTGGACGCAAAAGCGCCGGGTCCAAAATGTCCGGACGGTTCGTCGCGGCAATCAGAATCACATTCGCATTGAGATCAAAGCCATCCATCTCTACCAACATTTGGTTGAGTGTCTGCTCACGTTCGTCATGGCCGCCACCAAGCCCCGCGCCACGGTGGCGACCGACGGCATCAATCTCGTCGATGAAGATAATCGCAGGAGCGTTCTTTTTTGCCTGTTCAAAGAGATCCCTGACGCGTGAAGCACCCACCCCCACGAACATTTCTACAAAGTCGGACCCGGAAATAT
>WTKG01000040.1 GCA_011524475.1 Demequinaceae bacterium | reverse complement strand
CGCACCGTCACATCCAATCCACCCAGAGTGGTTTGGCCCTCAATGCCACCCACCAAGTCATCCGCAAGCAACACCATTCCTGCACACGTACCGAGTACTGGCATTCCGGACTGAACGTGCCCTTGAAGTGGCTCAAACAACGAGAAGGCACGCAACAATTTTTCCATCGTGGTGGACTCCCCGCCAGGAATAACCAGCGCATCCACATTGTCGAGTTCGGATAGACGGCGCACCCGCGTGGGGCGCGCACCGATGCGCTCGAGCGCCTCGCAGTGTTCCTTTACGTCTCCTTGCAACGCGAGAACACCAATCGTTTTCACGTTACTCCCCCACTCCCAAGTCGCGAGTCGTTCCATCCCACGGTAAAGCAGACGCCACGAGTGCACCTAGTCCGCGAGGAAACACCTCTGTTTCTAGCCTGTCCACTTCTGCAGGAAAGAACCACGCAGTGCCGTCGAGGATTTCCTGTTCGAAAGCGCTCCAATGAGGTGCAACTCGAGGCGTCGCGGCCGTCACCTGAGCGAGAAAAAACACCTCGTGCTGAACATACGGCTGCTCCTGGAAGTCGAACACCGCTGTACGTTCCCACAGCGGCCCCATCAACTCGTGAGGGAGAACCGCATAGCCAGCTTCTTCCGCCAACTCGCGTACAGCCGCAGCCTGTGGCGTCTCTCCCGGCTGAAGGCCTCCTCCCACCGCGCACCACCATGAACGGGTGGGATTAGCCGGATCGTGGCCACGCATAAGCAGCACACGCCCATCCTCGTCTAGAGCAAGAACACGTGCCGCCTCGCGTGGCCGCTCATGCGATCCACGCGTGTCGGTATTCACTACCAGCCGCGTTCCGCCAAGCGGTGAGGTTCCGGAACGTCATCTACGTTGATACCCACCATTGCCTCACCAAGGCCTCGCGAGACCTCCGCCACGACTGCCGGGTCATCGTGAAAAGTAGTGGCCTTCACGATGGCAGCTGCACGTGCGGCCGGATCTCCGGATTTGAAGATTCCTGACCCCACAAACACACCTTCGGCGCCCAACTGCATCATCATTGCCGCATCTGCGGGGGTAGCAATTCCACCGGCCGTGAATAACACCACCGGCAATTTCCCTAAGGAAGCGACTTCTTTCACGAGCGGCAACGGAGCTTGCAACTCTTTTGCAGCAACATAAAGCTCATCCTCTGGGGTGGATGCTAAACGAGCAATTTCTGCGCGAATGGCACGCATGTGCCCCGTGGCATTAGAGACATCTCCAGTGCCCGCTTCGCCCTTACTGCGAATCATTGCGGCACCTTCGCCGATGCGCCGTAGCGCCTCTCCCAAATTGGTCGCGCCACACACAAAAGGAACCGTAAAGGGCCACTTGTCTATGTGGTGGACATAGTCAGCCGGAGTAAGAACCTCTGACTCATCAATGTAGTCAACCCCCAGGCTCTGCAACACCTGAGCTTCCACAAAGTGACCAATACGCGCCTTCGCCATCACGGGGATGGACACGGCATCAATGATCCCTTGCACTAAGTCGGGGTCCGACATTCGGGCAACGCCACCTTGCGCACGAATATCCGCCGGAACACGTTCGAGGGCCATGACGGCCACCGCACCTGCGTCCTCAGCTATTTTCGCTTGCTCGGCTGTGACGACGTCCATGATGACGCCACCTTTAAGTTGCTCTGCCATACCGCGTTTCACCAGATCGGTTCCTGTAGTCGCGGTTGTTGTGTCGGTCATTACCCCTCCTCACTGTCAGCGCTCATTGTAGTGGGCGGAGCGCACCTCACTTTCGACACGAGCCTCGCCGAATTCTGGAAGGATCAGAAACCGTCAGGCACCTGGGCTCTCTGCGCGCACCACACTCATAGTCCGCTGAATGACAGTGACAAAAGAAGCCAGACCGAGAACGATAAATGTCACCGTCAACACTTGCCACGGAAGTCCCAGCCCCACCGCCGCCGCCGCAATCAACACAAGAAAGATGCGGTCGCCTCGCTCGGCGATTCCTCCGCGAGCGTCAACTCCCAGAGATTCCGCTTTCGCTCGCGCATAAGGCACCACTGACCCGAACGCTAAAGCAATCAAACCGGCAAGGGCAGTCGGGCGATGCACGTCCAGAAAAGCCCAAGAAAGTGCCCCAAAAATTGCGGCATCTGCGACCCGGTCGAGGGTCGAATCGAGAAATGCCCCCACTTTTGTTTCCCGTCCCGCCAGGCGCGCCATTGTTCCGTCCAGCATGTCTGTCACCACAAAAAACGTGACGGCGACGGCTCCCCAGAACAAAAACATGCCTCCGCGGGGGAAGAAAGCCAGGGCAGATGCCACTACTCCCACGGTCCCCACAACGGTGACAGTGTTGGGGCTTACCCCTCGTCGTACCAGAAACCTCGCCGGGCCCTGCCACACGGCTTCGACTATGGGACGTAAACGGCCGAGCACTATTCTTCCCGCCACGCGTCAGCAAGCCGGCGACGAGTGTCGTCCAAGAGTTCAGGCAAAGCCTTCGTCTTGGCAACGATGGGAAGAAAATTCGAATCCCCCATCCATCGTGGCACCACATGTTGATGGAGGTGTTCAGCAATACCTGCCCCGCCCACAGCCCCTTGATTCATTCCCACATTGAAACCTTGCGCCCCGGAGGCCCGCTTCAGCACTCGCATGGCGTGTGCCGTAAGCTCCGCTATTTCATTGCGTTCGGCAGTGGATGCCTCCGTAAACAACCCCACGTGACGGTAAGGGCACACCATCAGGTGCCCTGGGTTGTACGGGAAGAGGTTCAAAATGACGAAGCAGTGCTCTCCTCGCGCAATGACGAGACGTTGCTCGTCCTGATCCGGCCCCTCAAGACAAAAAGGGCACCCGTCTTTCGGAGTTTCTGACTGACGTTCCGACGCGTCCTTCACGTACGCGAGGCGGTGAGGTGTCCACAGGCGTTCGAAGCCGTCCCTCATCCCCGCCATTTCCTCGGGGGATTCTGCGCCGTCTGCCGTCACCGCACTCACACCTGCGCTTTGGACGCTACCGCCTGCACGATGCGGTCAATCGCCTCCTGAATGGGAACACCGTTGTCTTGCGAACCATCTCGGAAACGGAACGACACTGCTTCCTGGGAGGCATCGTCACCTCCGGCAATGAGCACAAACGGAACTTTGGCAGTGGAGGCGTTGCGGATCTTTTTGGGGAAACGCTCCGCACTGTTGTCCACCTCGGCCCTGATCCCTCGCGCAGTAAGTTGGCGGACTATATCCGTCACATAGTCATCGAAGGCATCTGCCACCGGGATAGCGACTACCTGGACCGGCGCAAGCCAGGCCGGAAATGCCCCCGCATAATGTTCGGTCAAGATCGCAAAAAATCGTTCAATCGACCCAAACAATGCCCGGTGAATCATGACCGGACGCTGGCGAGACCCCTCCCCATCGGTGTAATGCAAATCGAAGCGCTCAGGCAGATTGAAATCCAACTGAATAGTGGACATTTGCCACGTACGGCCAATAGCGTCACGTGCCTGCACAGA
>WTKG01000014.1 GCA_011524475.1 Demequinaceae bacterium | reverse complement strand
GTTCGGAGCTGTGTACTGAGTGGAGTCACCTGCCTTTGTGCCGAGCACAGCTGCGCCTAGCGGACTTTGGGCAGAGAACACGTCAATGTCTTGGCCTGCCGCTGCCTCACGGGATCCGACGAGGAAACGCATCTCGCGCCCCGCGACAGTTGCGGTGACGACGGTTCCTTCCCGGACCGTTCCGTCGCTTGCAGGGGCTTCGCCGACTGTCGCGTTTTCCAAAATATGTTTCAGCTGGGCGATGCGAGCTTCTTGTTTCGCCTGCTCTTCACGGGCGGCGTGATAACCACCGTTTTCTTTGAGGTCTCCCTCTTGGCGGCGCTCGTCAATTTCTTTTGCAATGGCCGCGCGACCTTCTTCCGTGAGGTGGCGATATTCCTCTTGAAGGCGCTCGAAAGCCTCCGCGGTGAGCCATGTGCCAGGTGCATCAGTCACGATCATTCCCTTTCATGCAGGACTGGACAGGATAACAAGTCTGTGGCGCTACGGCACAAAACACACATCTACTACGGCCGTAGTGGCCTCCGCCACGGTGGCTATCGAAGTGGTGTGCCGCTGGCGGTTACCGTCTTCTCGCGCTATCCATACATCCGCGACCCCTACCTCAGCAAAATTTTCACTCAGGGCTCGCACCCTGCATTGCGCGTCGGCTTCTGTGTAGAGATACACGTCGTATGTGACGGTCGCCTCCGTGGTCGAGACGATTGTGAAACCGACGTCTTGCCACCTCACGGGCTTACTTGCCAGTTCCAAGCCGATCCATACGGCGACGACGAGCCCTACGGCGGCCCCAGCAAGGCTGGCGTTGCGCGCGGCGCGGGTCATGCGCGGGCGACCGTGCGCTTCTTCTTCCGCATCTGCGGACTCGGGAGTAGTCATTATTTGGCACGATAGTGGGTGGAGGTTTCGATGCCATACACCGACATCACTGTGGGACCCGGATTTGCGGGCTTTGTGGTTCTCTTTTTACTTGCCGTTGCTATGTACGTGTTGTTCCGTTCGTTGACTCACCATGTGCGAAAAACGAGGCATGCAGCACAGGAACGCAGAAAGGAAGCTAACGCTCCCGACACTCAGTCGTAACCTTCAAAGCCAGAGAAAATTGGCGCTAGGCGTGGTAAATCGCCCAACTGGCGGCGATGTAGTGGCACACGAATCCGGCCACCGTGAGGGCGTGGAAGATTTCGTGGAATCCGAAATATCGCAGAGACCCGCGTGGGCGTTTGAGCCCATAGACGACGGCTCCCACTGTGTAGGCGAGCCCGCCGCACAGCACCAAGGTGACTACCACTGGTCCGCCTGCTGCGTAGATCGGACCAATGTAACCGAGTGCTACCCATCCGAGGCCTACGTACAAGGGCACGTATAACCACCGCGGGGCATGAAGCCAGGCGACCCGCATCGCCAATCCCGCCAGCGCGCCACCCCAGACGATAGACAGCGCTGTCACCATGGTGCGCCCCTCAAGAAGCAGCAACGCCAACGGGGTGTAGGTGCCCGCGATGATTAAGAAGATATTTGCGTGGTCCAGGCGCCGTAAGAATCGGCGCATGGGTTCGTTCCAGGTTCCCCGGTGGTAAATCGCTGAGGTTCCAAAAAGTGACACTGCGGTGATGGTAAACACGGCGGCGCCGATGCGCCCCGTCAAGGTGGGGCCGAATGTTACTAACACCATTCCCGCGATCAGGGCAAGAGGCGCAGCTCCGAGATGTAACCAGCCTCGCAAGAGAGGCTTGGGTTCCGGGAAAGTATCTGCGCTGGCCGCGGCTGTGCGAGTTTTACGTGAAGTCGCACGCGTAACTCCTGACATGTAAGTTACGTTACCGTAGGTTTCCGATCGCGGGTACCGTACATCTCACTGGCACAGTTGCTGCACGGTACAAGGGGGTATGAGCGGATGGGGCTGCTTGCGCCTTTGTATAGCGCCTACGCGCGAGTGCTTGACAAGAGGCTGCGTCGCATAGGTGTACTTCCACGGCATGTAGGCGTGATCCTTGACGGGAATCGACGTTGGGCCCGAGCAACCGGTTCACACGCCACCCATGGGCACCGGCGCGGCGCAGATAAAATCACGGAATTTATTGAGTGGTCTGACGATATCGGTGTGGACGTGGTCACACTGTGGATGTTGTCGACCGACAATCTCCACCGAGAAGACCAGGAACTCGCACCACTGTTCGAGATCATCGGAGAGGCAGTTGACGCCCTCGCCGCTGACGGCAGGTGGCGACTTCAGTTAGTCGGAGCGCTAGATCTGCTTCCCGCCGAGGTGGCTGATCGTCTTCGTCAGGCAGAGCAGGCGACAACAAAAAACACGGGTATTCACGTCAATGTGGCTGTCGGTTATGGAGGCCGCCAAGAGATAGTGGACGCGGTCAGGGCATCCCTTCACCATGGAATTAAGGAAGGGGCGTCGCTTCATGATGTCGCTCGCGACTTCTCTGTCGAGCATGTCACCGAACACCTGTACACCAAAGGGCAACCGGATCCAGATCTCGTGATTCGTACCTCTGGTGAACAACGCTTGAGCGGATTCCTTATGTGGCAATCTGCGCATAGCGAGTTCTATTTTTGCGAGGCGTATTGGCCCGCTTTTCGCCACATAGATTTCTTGCGCGCACTACGTTCCTATGCGCAACGGGAAAGGCGTCGCGGGCGCTAGGGAGTGCCACGCGCGTGTCATACATATGACATAGATATGCTGGGAAGCCTTGACGTGTAGACACTCACACAATGTGGCCATGACCGGGGGACATACGTGAAATTTGTGAACGCAGCGGTGCGTTTGATCATCGCCGGTGTGGGGGCATCGACTGTGTACCTGGCTTTGATGGAAGATGAGAGCGCGTGGGACACATTGCCACTCCAGGCCACTGTCGCGGTAGTTCTTGTGCAGTTAATACGCACCGCTTTTGTACTTGCAGATGTGAATTTTTCCGCTACATGGATCGAAGTGGGGGCAACCGTGTACGCGGTGGTGCAAGGAGTGCTGCTTACCGTGCGTGATGATATTCCAGCACTCACCCAGGAGCTTTTTTTGGGACTCACTGTGACGCAGTGGCAACTATGGGTGATCCCTGGGGTGGCTGTTGTGGCGTGGGCGCTTTTTGGTCGTTCCGGCCCTGTTGCATGGTCGTGGGTTTTGATATGGCCGCTGTACGTCCTCGCATATACCGGCGGTTTTGCCTGGCGTGGGCAAGCAATCGAGAACGCCGAATATCCGCATGCGTATCTCAATCTAGATTCACTTGAATGGCGTGGCGTGGCAGAGAACGGCCTGGTGTTTGGCCTTGCCGTCATGGTGGTGGGGGCCGCCCTGATCGCTGCGGACCGATTTATTCCGCGAGGGAGTTAAAGGGTCTGCTGCGGATTCCTATCCGTGCTCAGGGTCGGTCATGGAGGAGACGTCGAGCGCTTCATCCAGTTGCTCGACAGTCAGTTCGCCCCTTTCCACGAAACCTAAAGCGATGGTTGCTTCTCGGATGGTGAGGTTTTCGGCAACCGCTTTCTTGGCGATTTGGGCAGCGTTTTCGTAACCAATGATTCGGTTG
>WTKG01000193.1 GCA_011524475.1 Demequinaceae bacterium | reverse complement strand
CAGATAGTAAGCCTTCTGCGCATCCTGGGCAGGGTAAGGGTCTGGAGAATAAAGGACCGCACGAGTCCCAGGGGCCGCGTGGTCACGGTTCAGAAGCGAAAGCTGAAGCGAACGGTAAGAAGTGCGATGCGTATGCGGAACGTCAGGCTCGCAAGGCGTTCAAGGACGCGCTCAAGGACTCCGGTGTTTCCTGGGGAAGGGAACGCAACAGCGAAGCGCACGCCAAGGTAGCCGCGCGTTGGGCTGAACGCATTGACTTTATGCCCGAGACGGCCAAAGCCCAGGTTCTTGTGCAGATGATGGCCAAGGTAGGTGCAGAGTTGCCGGAAGGTTTCGACTACAGCACCTTGTTCCCAGAAGACTTTGACTTCGACAAAGTCGAGGCCTATATAACTTCGCTCCTAGAAGACTAGGCCGAGGCCACGAGTCCGTTTCCTTTGTCACGAGCCGTAGCAAAGCGCTCTCCAACGTTGCCCCAGGCGACGGTGTTCCACCAGGCATTCACGTAGTCACCTTTGACGTTGCGGTATTGGAGGTAGAAGGCGTGCTCCCACATGTCCAGCATGAGTAGGGGGATGAGCGCTACCGGGACGTTACCTTGCTGGTCGTACAACTGCACGATTACCAGACGTGAGCCAACTGTGTCCCATGCGAGGATTGCCCACCCGGACCCTTGAATCGTCATTGCGGTAGCGGTGAAGTGGGCACGGAAGGCGTCAAAAGACCCAAACTGGTCGTCAATGGCTGCAGCAAGGTCGCCCACGGGCTTGTCGCCACCGTCGGGGGACATGTTGGTCCAGAACACAGAGTGATTAATGTGTCCACCAAGGTGGAACGCCAGGTTTTTCTCCAGCATCGGGATGGTGGAGAAGCTGTCTGTTGCGCGGGCTTCTGCCATCTGTTCTATCGCTTGGTTGACTCCAGCCACGTAGGCGGCATGGTGCTTGCTGTGATGCAGTTCCATGATTGCGCCATCGATGTGTGGGGCCAGTGCGCCGTAGTCGTACGGCAGGTCAGGGAGCGAGTAGTCGGCCATGCGTATCCTCCAAGGTTGGGGTGACGAACGGGTACGTGACGAGTCTAGCCTCAGTCTTCATTTATAGGATTCCAGGCTTCTCGCGGAAAACCCATTCACGTGTTGGTGCGGGCGGCCCGGAACGAGGGGATCACGCCTGACCGCCGTGAGTGACGCGCTGCGCACATCAACATAAAGGCCAAGAATGCTTTAGTGGTGTTCGGCCTCTTCGCGTTCTTGCGGAGTCACCGGCTCTACGCGCTCGTCAAAGTAGAAGCGTGACAGCGCAGCGCGCGCTTTCTTCCAGCGCCACCACGGTTGTTGCACGCCAGCCTCGTTGTGTTCTGGGCCAAAGTCGAGCGGGCGTTCCACGTCGTGCTGGACGCGCACCCACACTTCTTGTTCGTCGAGTTCACGGTGGATCTCACGGTATTCGCCATCTTCAGAACGCACCACACGGCCAGTTTCGTGTCCATGCAGAGTGAGTTCTCTGTCTTTGCGTTGTAGGCCCAGGCAGATGCGTTTGGTAACCCAGAAAGCAAAGACTGGGAGCACGAACACGAGGATGCGGAAAGCCCAGGTGAGGTCGTTGATGGACATGGAGAAGTAGCCGGCGATGATGTCGTTCGAGCCAGCTAGCACGGTGATGTAGTAGAAGGTGATGATGGCAACGCCAATGCCGGTACGCACAGGCGCGTTGCGAGGCCGGTCCAGCACGTGGCGCTCACCGCGGTCTTTGGTGGCCATTGCTTCGATCCATGGATAGAGAGCCACGAATGCGAACAAGATGCCGGGCACCACCACGGCAGGGATCAGAATGTTGAGCGACAGCGTGTATCCGCCAATGACGTATTCAGGTTGGCCGGGCATCATGCGCAGCAATCCGTCCACAAAGAGGATGTACCAGTCCGGCTGAGTTCCTGCAGACACGGGGGAGGGGTCGTAGGGACCGTAGTTCCACACCGGGTTGATGGTGAACACTGCTGCCATCAGCGCGATCGCGCCAAACACAACGAAGAAGAAGCCGCCAGCCTTGGCCGTGTAGACCGGGAACAGCGGAAGACCCACCACGTTGCGATGGTTGCGGCCACCGCCGGGGTATTGGGTGTGTTTGTGCAAGAAGACGAGCACAAGGTGCAATCCAATGAGCGCCAGAATCAGCGCAGGCACGAGCAGTACGTGGGCGGTGTAGAGGCGAGGAATGATCGCTTCGCCCGGGAACTCTCCGCCAAACAGCCAATACGAGGTATAGGAGCCGATAAACGGCACGGATTTCACGACGCCGTCAATGATGCGCAGACCGTTACCAGAAAGCACATCGTCCGGTAGTGAATAGCCGGTAAAGCCTGCGGCGAGCGAAAGCACCATGAGGGTGAATCCGACGAGCCAGTTGAGTTCACGTGGCTTGCGGAATGCACCAGTGAAGAACACGCGCATCATGTGCACCACGATCGCGGCAGTAAACATGAGCGCAGCCCAGTGATGCATCTGGCGCATGAGTAGGCCACCACGCACGTCGAAGGACAGGTGCAGAGTCGAGGCAAACGCCTCGGACATCTCCAGACCCTGCATGGGCTCGTAGGAGCCTTCATAGGTGATGTGACCCACGGAAGGCACAAAGTAGCCGGTGAGGAACACTCCCGTGATCAGCAGGATGATGAAGGAGTAGAGCGCCACCTCTCCGAGCATGAAAGACCAGTGGTCGGGAAAAATTTTGCGGGAGAAAAACTTGACGAAGCCGCCGATCGAGGTGCGGTCGTCTACGTAACTCACCGTGGCATTTACGGCGCGGGTGGTTTTGCTCATTTCTCGCGCTCCCAGAAGCTTGGTCCGATGGGTTCGTGGAAGTCACTCCGCGCCACGATGTAGCCCTCCGAATCCACCATGATCGGCAGTTGAGGAAGCGGGCGTTTCGCGGGTCCGAATACCACCTTGGCGCCGTCCGCGACATCGAAAGTGGATTGGTGGCACGGGCACAGTAAATGGTGGGTGTTCTGCTCGTAGAGGGCGACCGGGCATCCCACGTGGGTGCAGATCTTGGAATATGCCACGATGCCGTCGAAGGACCAGTCCTCTCGGCCGGCCTGCACTTTCTGCACACCCTTGGGCAGCTTAATAAGCACAACCACGGCTTTTGCTTTCTCTTCGAGATAGTGGTCGGCTTTTTTGAGACCTTCCGGAATCACGTGGAAGATGGACCCTACAGTCACATCTTTTGCCTTGATCGGGGCACCGTCAGGGTCGCGGGCTAGGCGTACGCCTTTCTTCCAGAAGGTGTGGCGGAATTTACTGACGTTGTAGTCGCCGCCGAGGCTTCCAATCATGGGCACGAGCACGGACAGCGGGGCAATAGCCAAGGCTCCCACCATGCTTGCCTTCAGGAGGCTGCGGCGGCCCACCACGCCGGATTCTTCCGCGCCTTCTTTGAGCATGTCTACGGCTGCTTCGCGAGTTTCTTCGCTCGAACGAAGGGGGTAGCGAGATTCGCTGACTTCTTCATCTTTCATAAGAGTGCGGGCCCACTGAATAGCCGCGGCACCGATGCCAAACATGCTCGCAAAAATCCCCACTCCAAAGAG
>WTKG01000063.1 GCA_011524475.1 Demequinaceae bacterium | reverse complement strand
GTCATCCGGTGAGTGCCCCCGCGATGACCTCAAATAATCGCGAACGCACTTCGTCCGAGCCCAGCAACACCACAAGCAACCCGGCAAACGCGGCGGCAGCTACCGCGACCATCGCGTACTCCACCGTGGCGGAACCCGTGTCGTCCTCTAAAGAGGGGTGAAGAGAGAGCAAATGCATGGTGTGTCCTTTCTTAGGTGAGAGAAATGCCGCTACCGGATGCAACGGCAATCATCAGGGGGATAACCCCTACAAGCACAAAGGCGGGCATAAAGCACAGCGCCAGTGGCACCGTGACGTAGACACCAAGCCGGCCTGCGGCCCGCACTCGCGCTGCCGCAGCTTCAGCGCGATACGTCTGGGCTGAAGAATCGAGAGCATCTGTCGGGGAAGCCCCCACAGATACCGGCACTCGCAGTGCCTTTTCCATGGCTATGCACCCGGCATCCATCGGTGCCCGTGCCCACGCGTGAGGCCACGATGTACCGTGAGAGAGCTCGGCGGCAACAATGGTGAGCGCGTCACCGTGTGCACCAAGCGCTGCGCCTGCGGCGCGCAAGGCACTCGCGAGGTCGAGCCCAGACTTCAAGGCCGCTTCCACAAGCACCAACGGGAGCATCACATGCTCCGGGCTTTGTGAGGCCTGCACTGCCCTGTCCACAAGACGCGCAGTCCAGACACGCCCTACACATATCAACGCTAACGCGATCCCTAGGAGAAACCAGCCCACGGGGGTTGTCGCAAGAATCTGCACTGTGGAAGGTTCCACTGCAACGGAAATCCCTACCCCCAGAAGAGGAAGCCACTGAAGGATCGTGGCAGATACCCGTGGACCTGCAAGGATCGCGTCCTGATGAGCGTCAGCCTCTTCACTGTTACGACGGAGTTGGCCCACTTGTTGAAGAATGGACGCAATCGGCGCGCCGGTGGTGGAACTCAAGTCCATGGCGGCACGTACCGCGCCATCATCACTGATTCCAGCAGAACGACAGGCGTCTTCCACTGCCACCCCGGAGCGCACAAGCGCCGTAGCGGCGGCGATTTCCCCAGAAGACGCGCCTACGTGAGCGATTGCGGTCATGACGCCTGCTCCACGCTTTCACGCCACCTGTGCCATGCGGGGCCTTCTTCCACCCCGTCTCGCGTCACCCGCAGGGCACTGTCTACCCGTAGGCGGTCAGCGTCCACCGAAAAAATCCCGACTTCGGATACGACTCGACCGTGGGCAGTGCGTTCCATATGTGCCACCGCCTGAAACCCAGCCGAAGTCTGTAACACTGCCGCACGCTCACTCATCCCTGCGAGAGCACACAAGGCAACAACGCGTGCGGGCACTTCATGAATGGAATTTGCGTGCAACGTGACCATTCCGCCCCGATGGCCGGTATTGGCCGCAGTAAGAACGTCGGCTATTTCAACGCCGCGGCACTCACCCAACACAATGCGATCCGGTCGCATGCGCAAGGACTCCCGCACCAAGGTAGCCAGCGACACCGCACCCGCGCCCTCAATATTTGGCCTGCGTTCAACCAGCCGCACCACATGAGGATGCCGCGGTTCAAGTTCACCGGCTTCTTCAATAATCACCATGCGTTCCTGAGGGGACACGCAGGACAACAGTGCGGACACAAGCGTTGTTTTCCCGCTTCCCGTTGCTCCAGAAATCACTACAGACGCGCGAGCTTTCACCAGACTCCGGAGCGCCACTCCTATCGCAGGAGCGACAGTTCCCATAGTCTCCATGTCTTCAAGCGAGTGGGAACCTCCCCGCACCACCCGGAGCGATATCACTGTGCAACCATCCGCTACCGGCGGAAGCACCGCATGAAGACGCACTCCTCCCGGCAAACGAGCATCAACCATGGGACTGGCGTCGTCTAAGCGGCGACCTCCGGATGCCGCCAAGAACACGGCTAGCTCGCGAACAGAGCCTGCCGTGGGAAGGGCGACAGGCCGCTGCTCTAAGCCTGTGCCCGTGTCTATCCACGCATAGCCAGGGGCATTCACAAGGACATCTGTGACACCCGGCGTGTCCAGGAATTCTTGAAGTGGACCCGCGCCTCCTGAGTGGTGCCCCACAACACTGG
Source organism: Demequinaceae bacterium (assembly GCA_011524475.1). Classification (GTDB taxonomy): domain Bacteria; phylum Actinomycetota; class Actinomycetes; order Actinomycetales; family Demequinaceae; genus WTKG01. The sequence continues at coordinate 1,527 of WTKG01000063.1, read as the reverse complement.
AGGATTCGACTGAGGACTGCAGCGGCATGCACCACACTCTGGCGACACCGCACTGTTACTCACGCAAGAAGACATGCAAAGTAGATCGCACCTGGCCTTGTGCGCCATGGGGACATCGGCTCGGGGTGGAGCACTCGTGCGCGGCAACTTAGACTTCTCACAAGGAGGAACGATGGCCACCACCGCGACATCAGCGGCGTTTTTTGATCTAGACAAGACAATCATCGCCACGTCGTCGTCCTCTGCTTTCTCGCGCGAATTTCTCGGCGAGGGAATGTTGTCCCGTTCACACGCAGTCAAAACGGGATATGCCCACATGCTTTTCATGCTGTCCGGTGCAGACGAACGCAGCACCGAAAGAGTACGAGCAGCCCTCAGTTCCGCTATTACCGGATGGGATGTAGACAAGGTTCGCCGCATTGTCAGTGACACTGTGCTGACTCATATTGATCCGGTGGTGTACGCAGAAGCCCTCAGTTTGATGAGAAGGCACCAAGCGCACGGGCGTCCGGTGGTGATCGTGTCAGCTGCCGCCACAGAAATCGTGGAACCCATTGCCGAGATGCTGGGAGCAGATGTCGCCCTCGGCTCTGTCATGGAATCCACAGACGGGCGTTACACCGGAAAGATCACGGACTACCTCTACGGCGACGCCAAAGCAGAAGCGATCACGAAGCTCGCCGCCGCACATGGGTGGGATCTTGAGCAATCGTTTGCGTATTCCGACTCCATCACAGATGCACCATTGTTGGATGCTGTGGGGTTTGGGTATGCCGTCAACCCCGATCGCTCGTTGCGTCTGGCCGCAGCGGTACACGGCTGGGGGACGCTACGTTTCCGCACTCCGGAAGCAATCCGTGAAGAGCACCACAAACGCATCCTTGTGGCCGGCGCGGTTGCGGGTGTGGCAGTGAGTTCGATAGTTGCGTGGTGGCTCACCCGCAAGCGGTGGCGCGGCGGACAGTAGCGTCCGCCACACCTGTACTAGCGCAAAGCCACGCACGCCTCTACGGTGGACGTATGGCCAATGATGTCCACATTTCCGCGCTTCATAACGAAGACCGCCGCTTTGCTCCTCCCGCCGCATTCGCAAAGAATGCAAATGCCTTGGCGCACACGTACACCGAAGCCGCAGAGAACCGCTTGGCTTTCTGGGAAGCCGAGGCGCGCACATTGGCATGGGATACACCTTTTTCTGACGTGCTCGACTGGTCAGGCGCCCCCGTCGCCCGATGGTTTGCAGACGGAACGCTGAACGCCTGCGACAACGCGGTGGACCGGCACGTGCGTGAAGGTCGCGGAGATCGAGTCGCCTTCCATTGGGAAGGCGAGCCGGGAGACACTCTCACTCTTACGTATGCAGACATGCTGGAACGCGTAAGCCGTGCGGCCAATGGGCTCGAAAGCCTGGGGGTGGGAAAAGGGGATCGCGTCGCTATTTATTTGCCTCAGATCCCTGAAGCTGTGGTGGCAATGCTCGCCTGTGCGCGCATCGGGGCTATTCACTCGGTGGTGTTTGGCGGCTTC
>WTKG01000153.1 GCA_011524475.1 Demequinaceae bacterium | reverse complement strand
TAAGAGACAGCCTTATATCGAGTTTGATCGCGACGAATGGGCGGCGCTGGCGGGACGTACGCCACTGCCTCTTACAGAGGAAGACATCGCAAAGGTGCGAGGTCTAGAAGATCCGGTAGACGTACCCGAGGTGGACACTATCTACCGCCCTCTCTCACGTTTGATTGATCTCTATCACCAGGCGACCACCCATCTCCACCACGCGCGCCAGGACTTCCTGAATCAGTCTCACCGACGTACGCCTTTCGTCATCGCAGTAGCAGGTTCAGTAGCGGTAGGAAAATCCACCACCGCGCGGCTCCTGCGCGAACTCATGTCTCGATGGCCATCGAGCCCTCACGTAGAACTCGTCACTACTGACGGATTCCTCTACCCGAACGAGGAACTGCGCTCACGCGGGCTTCTGGGCCGCAAAGGGTTCCCTGAGTCGTATAACCGCAGAGCGTTACGAGATTTTGTCGCACACGTGAAGTCTGGGGTAGACCAGGTGAAGGCGCCTGTGTACTCACATTTGTCCTACGACATCGTTCCTGGAGAACACACCGTAGTCACCGCTCCAGACATACTCATCCTCGAAGGACTCAACGTTCTTCAGCCTGCTCCACGCACCAGCGCAGATGGCTCCCATCTCGCTGTAAGCGACTTTCTGGATATGTCTATCTACGTCGATGCCGATGCAGCGGATATTCGTCAGTGGTACATAGATCGGTTCTTATCTCTCCGCAAAAAAGCTTTCGCGCTGCCAGAATCCTACTTTCATTCATACGCAGATTTATCTGATGACGAAGCCCGATCGCTCGCGGCCGACGTGTGGGACTCGATCAACGCGCCCAATCTCGTAAAGAACATCGCGCCTACCCGTGAGCGTGCCACCATCATTTTGCATAAAGGAGCCGACCACAGCGTGGAACAGGTTCGCATGCGGAAACTCTGATAACCACATAAGTGCGTGAAGCCTGACGGGCTACGAGTCTTTGTTCACGCTCATGTGTGGCTGTGAAAACCCCAGCCGAGAAAGAACAAAGTCCACGAGATATCCCAGTGCAATGCCGCCCACGACTCCGACCGTGATAGATACCAGCAGATTGTCTCCAAACAAACTTCCAGCCATCACCCCAAGTAGGACAGAATACGTCGCCCAAATAACCGCAGCAATGGCTGCTACTCCTACAAATCGTGGGCGTGGGTAGCCCAGAGAACCCGCGCTCAGATTCACCGTCACCCGCCCGCCAGGAATAAAACGTGCAGCAATAATGAAGGAGGTACCGCGCTTCTCTAACGAATGCGAGGCCCACTCAAGCATGCTTTGCCCCCGCTTACTTCTCAACAAGGGAACGCGTCGAAGATTCACGCGTCTGCCCACAGAAAACGCGACTTGATCTCCCGTCCAAGCCCCCAAAGCAGCGGCAAGCCACACCCAAAGAAGAATCGGCTCTCCTGTAGCTGCCCACGTGGTGGAAAGGGCGATTACCACTGACTCGCTCGGAACTACGGGGAAAATCGCGTCCGTAAAGGACAAACCGTACGTAGCGAAATAAACCCATATCGAGTCGACATGCGCGAGAAGCCACTCCTCCACGCTGCCGGACACACTCGCCAGCCACGACCAGAGTTGCGCGAGCCACGAGTCAGATGTCACAGCGCAAGCCGCTCCGCTACCACCTTCGCCAACAACTGAGCATGGCTACGGGCACGGGTATCCGTGTCCGCTTCGACCATGACTCTCACCAAGGGTTCAGTGCCACTTGCTCGCAAAAGCACCCTCCCCTCGCTTCCCAGCTCGTCACGAACTCTCGCCACAGCTTGCTGGAGTGGATCATCGGAATACACGCGCGACTTATCCACATCAGGAACGTTGATAAGTACCTGTGGGCACGTCTCGATGTGCTGGCATAACTGCGCAAGACTCTTTCCAGAAGACACCACACAGGAACCGAGCAGAAGTGCCGTGAGAATTCCGTCTCCGGTAGTGGAAAACTCGCTCACGATAATGTGGCCTGATTGTTCCCCCCCGAGTGTGTAACCCTCCGCCTGCATAGCCTCACGCACATACCTATCTCCGACAGCGGTTTCTACAATCTCGATGCCAGCAGAGCGCATGCCCCGATGAAAACCTAAATTGCTCATCACCGTAGCCACCACGGTGTCTCGATACAGACTGCCGCGATTTTTCATCGCCTCTGCAAGGATCCCCAAAATGTGATCTCCGGTCACTACTTCTCCGCGATGATCTACGGCAAGGCAACGATCTGCGTCGCCGTCAAAAGCAACACCGAAGTCAGCCTCAGCGGCGACTACCGCCTCCTGGATACCTTCAAGATGCGTGGATCCAACGCCCGCATTGATATTGAGACCATCCGGCTCCGCATTGATGACCTTCACCACAGCTCCTGCTTGCACCAAAGCCTGCGGCCCCACTTCGCTGGCCGCCCCATGCGCCGCATCTATCACGACGGACAGTCCCTTGAGAGGCTCCGGGCTCTCAGCAAATTTCTGGACAGCATGAATTAGATGTGCCACATATGTTGTAGAGAACTCTGGAGATACCGTGACTGACCCGACATGCGCTCCTTGAGGGCGCGTCCAATCGTGGTGAAGAGATTCTTCAATACGTGTCTCTACAGCGTCGTCAAGTTTGCTGCCACCGCGACCAAAAAACTTAATCCCGTTGTCTTCCACCGGATTGTGGGAGGCAGAGATCACCACCCCCATGTCCGCATCATGAGCTGAGACAAGGTGGGCCACTCCAGGGGTAGGGAGAACCCCCACATCGTGTACATCTATCCCTGCACCGGCAAGCCCTGCAGCAACCGCGTTACTCAGCATGGGGCCCGAAATCCGAGTGTCCCGCCCGACAATTGCACGGGGCCGAGGACCCTTGAGTTCGTCTTTTTCTCGCAACACGTGAGCAGTAGTAGCAGCGAGGGTGAGTGCAAGCTCCGCAGTGATATCGAGGTTCGCTACCCCTCGAACCCCGTCCGTACCGAACAGGCGCGGCATGTATGCGCCGTTAGCGCTTCGAGTACTGGGACGCGCGACGGGCTTTCTTGAGACCAGCCTTCTTGCGCTCTACCACACGGGAATCGCGAGTAAGGAAACCGGCCTTTTTGAGATCCGCTCGATTCGCATCACGATCGATTGCATCGAGGGCACGCGCCACACCAAGACGCAAGGCTCCTGCTTGGCCCGACGGGCCCCCACCTGACACGTGGGCGTGCACATCAAACGAACCCTCGATGTGCAACAACACAAAGGGACTGTTCACAAGCTGCTGATGCACTTTGTTGGGGAAATAATCGTCAAGAGTGCGGCCATTGATTGTCCATTCCCCGGAACCTGGGGTGAGGCGCACGCGCGCAATCGCTTCCTTGCGTCGACCAAGACCTGCGCCTGGCTCGATTGTCGAAGATCCTGTACCCCGGACCGGAGCGGACTCCGACGTGAATTCTGTTGGGTTCTCGGTTGTAACGTCAGACACTTTTCCTCCTCGCGCCTACTGCGCGACCTGGGTAATCTCAAATGGCGTGGGCTGCTGTGCAGCATGTGGGTGTTCAGCACCTGCGTACACCTTAACTTTGGAGAACTGCGCGCGCCCGAGTTTTGTCTTGGGCAGCATTCCCTTCACCGCAGTTTCCACCACCCGCGCCGGGTCCTTGGCAAGAACATCGCCGATAGGGGTGGAACGCAGGCCTCCAGGGTAACCAGAATGCCGGTAGACAAGCTTTGCCTCTGCCTTATTCCCAGACAGCGCAATCTTCTCGGCGTTAATGACGATGACAAAGTCGCCAGAATCCATGTGAGGGGCAAAAGTCGGCTTGTGTTTACCTCGCACAAGGCTTGCCACAGTGCTGGCAAGGCGGCCCAGCACGACATCAGTCGCGTCAATCACGTGCCAGGTCGCGGTGTTATCTCCCGCATGAGGGGTGTACGTGCGCACTTCACAGCCTTCTTTGTTCACTCGGTTATGTCCGGGCGCCTCCATAGGTCGCCCTCACGTTGTTCCGGCACAGCTTGACCCGTAAGTCATGTTCCGGACAACGACGACCGATCATACCCGCCTAGAGAGGGAAACTCAATTCAATGTCCGCTTCGCCCGGGTCGCTGATGCTCTAGCAGAAAGTTGATCATCAACCGGATAATCCACAACTTCAAGCACCAAACCATGGGCAGGGGCAACACGAACCTCGGAACTACGAGAATTCTGGCTTAAAACCTCTGTCAGCCACGCAAGATCCCGACGACCATCCCCCACCGCCAAAACTGCTCCGACAAGAGAGCGCACCATAGAGTGACAAAACGCGTCAGCAACAACATGCGCATCCAAGATTCCAGTGTGAGTGTCACGTGTCCACGTGAAGTCCATCAATGTACGAATCGTGGTCGCCCCATGCCGTGGTTTACAGAATGCAGCGAAATCTCTCAGCCCAAGCAATCTGGCAGATGCGTCATTGAGGGTATCCACATCAAGTGGGCGATCATGAAACATCACATGTCCACGGACGAGTGGGTCACGTGCGTAGATGCGATCGTGCACCCGATAGCGATAGTGACGGGCCTGTGCGGAAAACCGCGCATCAAAACCTGGTGGAGCAATATCCGTATGGTGGATCGCAATATCGTCGGGAAGCAGAGAGTTCAACTTTCTTGTCAACACACTTGCTGAACGGCCAGAATTTTTTTCGTCTAGACGTTCCCACGCCTGAGCGGCGATGTCGCAGTGGGCCACTTGGGCACGTGCATGCACACCTGCATCGGTTCTGCCTGCCACCACCAAACGTGCTGGCTCAGAAGAGCCTAGAAGACGAGTCAACGCCCCCTCCACGCACCCTTGGACAGTGCGCTGGTCAGGCTGCGTTGCCCAACCTGCAAAATCTTTCCCGTCGTAGGAAAGCACAAAGCGGACCCTCACAACCCCCGATGTGGTCATGGAGTCCGCCTTTGTGATGAGCGGCGCACTACTTCTCGCGCACTCTGTCGCAAGAATTCGCCTAGGATTCCTTCTTTTCCGCTGGAGCCTTTTTTGCTGCTGGCTTTTTCTTGGCAGCAGGCTTCTTTGCAGGTTCTTTCTTAGCGTCAGATGACTTCTTTGCAGACTCATCCTTTTTCTTGGCAGCAGGCTTCTTTTTCGGGGTTTCTTCTGCCGACTCAGCCGAAGAATCCGTCTCTGCCGCTACCTCAGCAGCCTTTTCTGCTTCTTTCACCACTGATTGCTTGGCGCTAAAAGACTCGCCCACAAGTTCGATCACCGCCATCGGCGCGTTGTCGCCCTTACGTGCACCAACCTTGGTGATCCGGGTGTAGCCGCCAGGACGATCAGCCATTGCTGGCCCAATGTCTGTGAAGAGAGTGTGCACCACACCCTTGTCGCTAATCACGCCTAGGACGCGACGCCGCGACGCCAGATCTCCACGCTTCGCAAAAGTAATCAATCTTTCAGCGAATGGACGGAGGCGCTTGGCCCGGGTCGCCGTGGTGGTGATACGGCCATGACGAAACAGGCTTTGAGCCAAGTTGGCGAGCATGAGACGTTCATGCGCAGGCCCTCCACCCAGTCGGGCTCCCTTAGTCGGGGTAGGCATAGTGAGGTTCTCCTAGTTCTCTTCGCTTGCAGAGAAGTACACACCGCCGGCTGCAGCAGGATCGTAATCCGCCATGCCGTCTTTCAAAGAGAAGCCCATTTCTGCAAGCTTTTCCTTGACTTCAGTGATGGACTTCTGCCCAAAGTTACGGATGTCCATGAGGTCAGCCTCGCTGCGCGCAGTGAGTTCTCCTACAGTGTGGATACCCTCACGTTTGAGGCAGTTGTAGGAGCGTTGCGTGAGGTTAAGGTCTTCCACCGGAAGGTTGTAGTCCTCTGCAAGAGACTCGTCCGAGTCCGCCGGGCCAATTTCAATTCCCTCTGCCTCATCGTTCAACGCCTTTGCGAGGCCAAACAGTTCCACAAGGGTGGAGCCAGCCGAGGCAACGGCGTCTCCAGGGCTCATCGAGGATTTGGTCTCTACATCGATCACGAGTTCATCAAAGTCCGTGCGCTGCGCCACACGAGTGGCCTCCACCTTGTAGGTGACCTTGAGGACCGGAGAATAGATCGAGTCCACGGGAATCTGACCGATCTCGGCGTCGTAACTCTTGTTCAACGTTGCAGGGACGTATCCACGGCCACGCTCCACAGTGAGCTCAACTTCAAACTTAGCCTTCGCATTCAACGTGGCGATGTGAAGGTCTGGATTGTGAATCTCCACTCCAGCAGGGGGAGAAATGTCTGCCGCAGTGACAGCACCCGCACCAGACTTGCGTACATACATAATGACCGGGTCGTCATTTTCGGAGGACACCACGAGCTGCTTGAGGTTGAGCAGGATCTCTGTCACATCCTCTTTCACGCCATCAATGGTGGTGAATTCGTGCAGAACACCCTCGAAGCGAACCGAGGTGACAGCAGCCCCGGGAATAGAGGAGAGCAGAGTGCGCCGCAAAGAATTCCCCAGGGTGTAGCCAAAGCCAGGCTCCAGAGGCTTCAACGAAAACTGCGAACGGTGATCTGAAATGACCTTTTCAGTGAGCGTGGGACGCTGTGCGATAAGCACGATATTTTCCTTTCCGAGCACCCGCTATTTGATGCTCGCAATACCCGGACCGGCGGCGGAACCGGGGTAGTACATACGGTATGAAATTACATAAATGCGGGCCAGAGCCCACGACAACTAGTTACGGCGACGCTTGGGTGGACGGCATCCATTGTGCGCCTGTGGCGTGACGTCTTTAATGGACGTCACATCAAGGCCAGCTGCCGTGAGTGAACGGATTGCGGTGTCGCGACCCGAACCGGGGCCCTTCACAAACACGTCAATTTTGCTCATGCCGGCGTCCTTTGCCTTGCGTCCCACCACCTCAGCTGCCTGCTGGGCAGCGAATGGTGTGGATTTACGTGAGCCCTTATATCCCACCTGACCTGAGGAAGACCATGCGACAACAGCGCCGGACTGATCAGTGATGGAAATAATGGTGTTGTTAAACGTGGACTTAATGTGAGCCTGACCGTGTTCCACGGTCTTCTTCATCTTCTTACGAGGCTTTCGTGTAGGGGCAGCCATGAGTTATGCCTTCTTCTTTCCAGCGACGGTCTTCTTGGGGCCCTTACGGGTGCGCGCGTTAGTCTTGGTGCGCTGACCTCGTACAGGCATGCCGCGCCGGTGGCGCAGTCCTTGGTATGTGCCAATCTCTACCTTGCGGCGAATATCAGCCTGAACTTCACGACGAAGGTCACCTTCCACCTGGAAGTTTCCTTCGATGTAGTCACGAATGGCGACAAGCTCGGCGTCACCAGCATCCTTGACTCGCATATCTGGGCTCACGCCTGTAGCCGCGAGAATCTGAAGAGAGCGCGTGCGCCCTATTCCATAGATATACGTCAAGGCGACCTCAAAACGCTTATCGCGCGGGAGGTCTACTCCAACGATACGTGCCATGGGGTTATCTACTCCATTGCTATTCGGAGGTCTGGCGCTTCGTCATCCCTTTTCAGGGCCTCAGCCTCCGATGCCGAGGGTCACTACTTCCGTAGTGACGAAACGCTTGGATTATGTAGTTTTTTGCTAACCCTGACGCTGTTTATGGCGCAAGTTTTCGCAAATAACCATGACGCGACCGTTACGACGAATGACCTTGCACTTGTCGCACATCGGCTTAACGCTTGGCTTTACCTTCATCTTCTTTCCTCGCCGCCAGCGCTCGAACGCATGAGCGTCGGCGACAGCTTGAAATCTTTTATTTGTACCGATACACAATGCGGCCACGGGTCAGGTCATACGGAGTGAGCTCCACCACCACCCGATCCTCAGGGAGGATTCGAATATAGTGCTGACGCATTTTCCCCGAAATGTGAGCGAGCACAATGTGACCGTTCGTGAGTTCTACACGAAAGGACGCATTGGGCAAAGCTTCGACAACGGTGCCTTCCATCTCGATGACGCCGTCTTTCTTGGCCATAACCCCACAACCGATTGTGTACGTAATTTTCAGACGCTCAAAAACGCCCGACGCACGATTCTAGGGCACTGCACGAAGAATCTCAAACACACCCGGATGTAGAGCAAAGAAAAGTGCCTTTAGACCTCTTTCAAGCGAGCCAAAGCCCGGTCACGCACATCACCTTCATTACTCTCCGCAAGTTGACGAATGAGAGTAGTCGGCGCACTTGGGTTCTCCACCAAAGCCCGCAAAACAACGGGGCTACGGTCATACCCAAGGGACAAAAGCGCACCTACAGGGCAGTCTTGTCGCGCCGCCACGGCAGTGCGTACAGCTGGGCTGCGATGCACGGCAAGCGGAAGTAGCTCTGTTCCAGTGACATCAGGATCAAGCGCTCGATCTAGTTCCTCTGCGACACTGCGCGGCTGAGGGGGACGGTCGTAAATTTGGTCAAGCATAAATCTGGTCCTTCCATAATCCCCCAGTACACGGGAGCCACACTACGTCTCTCATTCGCCCACGTAAGTAGCAATGTGACGAATGCGACAGACAACCAGCGGGTTATTACTTGCCCTCACCATCGTCGCGCTTAATTCCGCGCATACGTGCACCACCGGTGTACTCAGGGTCATCCCCTGTGTCAGTGGTAGCCGAAAACTCCTCAGCAGCTTCTTCAGAAAACTTGGCGCCATGCATACGAGCACCGCCCACGTAGTCCTGCGAAGAGACCTCTTGCTGCTCCGATAAAGAAGGTTCTTCCACTGTAGGATTAAGCCCATCAAGGCGATCGCGAGCTATGCGCGCCGCCTCCGAATGCCGTGAGGCCGCCAGTTCGGTTAAGAGTCCTTCCCCTGTAGCGGAGCTCAAAGCCACGGCAATGACTACACCTTCATCACGATCCTGCGCCAGCCGACTCAGGCTTGCCGCAGGACATCGGGCATGGGTAGCGACAGCCGCTCGCACATCAGCATCACGATCTTGAGCCAAGAGAGCTAACGTGCCCACAGAGCAGTCTTCGCGCCCCACCACCGCAATCCTGACCATCGGATTACGAGAATGAGCGAGTTCAAGAAGCTGATCTCGCGAAGTGTCGGGGTCTGATGCAAGTGCGATATCCGAGTCTGCTCCCGGTGCTGAACCAAAACCTCGCGCCATCACTTCTCCTCATCCGTTGTCACGAACGAATCCTCAAAGGAGCGTAGGTCATGTGCGTGACGAACACATTTCATCAATGTAACAATTGTGCGAGATACCCCGTCGGTCAATGTGTAAGTGAAAAAGCCCACCTGCGAGGCGACTCAACACACGAGCTCACGCGCAGAAACTACACACCTACTGCGTGAAACAACCGGGCCGTGACCTCTGTAATGTCACCAGTTCCATCGATCTGTCGCAAAACACCGCGGCCTTCGTAATACGCCGAAACTGGAGCGGTCTCTGTCGCATATACCTCAAGCCTGCGGCGGATCACATCTTCGGTGTCATCGCTGCGTCCTTCAATCTCAGCCCGGGACAGCAATCTAGATGTGACCTCCTCGACATCGGCAGTGATTTCAATAGCGACATCAAGGTGAGTATCAAAATCAGCCAACATGGTGTCCAACTCCACCGCCTGATCAGGGTTACGTGGATACCCATCCAGAAGAAATCCGTTGGCAGCCGAGCCATCTCCTAGCCGATCGCGCACCATGGCATTGGTGATGTCGTCGGGCACCAATTCGCCTTTATCCATAAAGGCCTGGGCTTGACGTCCGAGATCCGTGCCTCCCCCCACATTCGCGCGGAAGATATCGCCCGTGGAGATGGCTGGAATGCTGAGGCGCTCAGACAAAAATTGTGCTTGGGTCCCTTTGCCTGCTCCTGGAGGGCCCAACAAAACAATACGCATGGCTACTTCAAAAACCCTTCGTAGTGGCGCTGCTCAAGCTGCGATTGGATGCGTTTCACAGTGTCGAGGCCAACACCCACAATGATCAAAATGGAGGCCCCACCAAATGGAATATTGGCGTTAAGCCCGAGCGCGACAAACACCACTTGAGGGACCAAAGCGATAATCGCCAGGTACAAGGAGCCCACAGAAGTGATGCGTGTCAGTACGTAATCAAGGAAGTCCGCGGTCGGCTTACCCGGACGAATACCAGGAATAAAGCCGCCGTACTTTTTCATGTTGTCCGCAACCTCATCGGGGTTGAACGTGATCGCCGTGTAGAAGTACGCAAAGAAAATAATCAGTAACGAATAGAACGCGATGTTTCCAGGGCTGCCGGGGTCGGTAATGTTCTGGCTTACCCAAATCACCCAGGGAGCCGGGTCGTCCCCCGAGAATTGAACAATCAGTTGCGGGAGCGTGAGTAGAGAGGACGCAAAGATCACGGGGATGATTCCCGCCATATTGATCTTGATCGGAATATACGTGGAGGATCCTCCAAGCATCTTGCGGCCAACCATGCGCTTGGCATACTGCACCGGGATTCGGCGTTGGGACTGCTCCACAAACACCACTACCACCACAATGACGAGTGCTATCACGCCCACAATCACCATGTTCTGCACCCAGTCCGAACCGGAGTTCAGCACGGAATTTACTGATGCGGGGAAACTGGCTGCAATCGATGCGAAGATCAGCAAGGACATGCCGTTGCCTACGCCGCGCTCTGTGATGCGTTCTCCGAGCCACATCAAGAGTGCAGTGCCAGCCGTCATTGTCATCACCATCATTGCGAGGGCGTACCACGCAGTGTTGTCGATCACGGGAACAGGGCATTCCACTCCATAGAGCGCAACGCCGCCACCCGTGCGAGCGAGCGTGATGTACGAAGCCGCCTGGAGAGCAGCAAAGCCCAACGTGATGTAGCGCGTGTATTGAGTAAGAGTGGCCTGGCCCTCTGAACCCTGAGAATGTAACTCTTGGAAACGCGGAATAAGCACCCTCAACAACTGCACAATGATGCTGGCAGTGATGTACGGCATGATGCCCAAAGCAAACACTGACAACGTGAGCAAGCCGCCGCCAGCAAAAACATTCACGAGGTTTGCGATAGAACTGGTCTGACCAAGGTTCAGGCAGATGTCTACAGCCTGATAATCAACACCTGGCGTAGGCACCGCTACACCCAAGCGGTACAGGGCAATAATCCCCAACGTATAAAGGAGTTTCCGCCGCAAGTCCGGAGCGCGTAACGCACTCACGAATCCTCCGAGCATCGGTCCTCCCAAAATCACGGGCTACGGCAGTACGAACGTTCCTCGTCCGCTCCGACTCTAACCCTCGTTTACGCTACCGCCCGCAGCTTCAATCTTGGATTTCGCAGAGCGCGATACCTTATCCGCGTCCACAAGCTCCACCTTGACCGAAATATCGCCGTTGCCAAGTACTTTCACGAGTTCGTTCTTGCGCACAGCTCCTTTATCGACAAGGTCAGCCTTGGTGATTTTGCCGCCCTTGGGGAACAGCTGTGCGATCGTCTCGACATTGACAACCTGGTACTCCGTGCGGAAAGGGTTTTTGAAACCACGCATCTTGGGGATTCGCATGTGAATCGGGGTCTGACCACCCTCGAAACGCACTGGTACCTGATACCTCGCACCGGTTCCTTTGGTTCCACGACCGGCAGTCTTGCCGCGACGTCCACCTTCACCACGACCCACACGCACCTTCGGCATATGAGAACCTGGAGCCGGCCGCAGATGGTGAACACGTAACGTAGACACCTTTTCTGCAGGCTGAGCAGGCTTGGTGCTCGCAGCAGTTTTCTTAGCGGGAGCCTTCTTGGCAGACGAAGTTGTCTTCTTTGCCGCAGCCTTAGCGGAAGACCCAGCGGCCTTCTTCGCCGGAGCTTTCTTCGCAGCAGACGTTTTTGCCGTGGCTTTGGTTGCTGCCGCAGTCGTGCTCGCAGCAGTTTTCTTAGCGGGAGCCTTCTTGGCAGACGAAGTTGTCTTCTTTGCCGCAGCCTTAGCGGAAGACCCAGCGGCCTTCTTCGCCGGAGCTTTCTTCGCAGCCGCTTTGGTGGAGGATGCCTTCTTGGCGGTCTCCTTTTTCTCAGCCATTACTCCACTTCCTCAACAGTGACGAGATGTTGCACAGTTGTGACCATGCCACGAATTTCAGGGCGGTCTTCTTTCACCACAATGTCGCCGACCCTTTTAAGGCCGAGGGAACGCAGTGTCTCGCGATGATTCGGCTTAATGCCAATCGTCGATTTCTTTTGTGAAACTTTGAGGCGTGCCATTTACTTCGCTCCCGCTGCCTGTGCCCGCAACATTGCTTGTGGGGCGACCTCTTCTACTGTCTTTCCGCGGCGCGCAGCCACAGCTTCCGGCAATTCCAGCGCCTTCAGTGCTGCCACAGTCGCGTGAACAATGTTGATCGCATTGGACGAACCAAGGGACTTGGTGAGAACGTCGTGAATGCCAGCACACTCCAGCACGGCACGCACCGGTCCCCCTGCGATTACTCCCGTTCCTGGGGACGCTGGGCGAAGGAAGACCACACCCGCAGCATCCTCCCCCTGAACGGTGTGAGGGATAGTGCCCTGAATGCGGGGCACCCGGAAGAAGTTACGCTTCGCTTCTTCCACACCCTTAGAGATGGCCACAGGCACCTCTTTTGCCTTGCCGTACCCGACACCGACGTTGCCGTCTCCGTCGCCCACGACTACCAGAGCGGTGAACGAGAAGCGACGACCACCCTTCACTACTTTGGATACGCGGTTGATCGTGACCACACGCTCGACGAACTTGTCGTCTTGGCCACGGCCGCCACGGCCCCGGTCGTTTTTTTTCTCAGCCATCAGATCAGTCCTCGATAGTTGTGTGCGAAATACGTCATAGTGACAGTCCGCCTTCCCTGGCGCCATCAGCGACTGCGGCAACACGGCCGTGGTACTTGTTACCCCCACGGTCAAAGACCACAGACTTTACACCGGCTTTCTTGGCGCGTTCAGCCACCAATTGACCAACCTTGCCAGCCTTTTCCTTCTTGTCTCCCGACACCGCACGCACATCAGCTTCCAGACTAGAAGCAGAGGCAATAGTCACACCAGCCGTGTCGTCCACGACTTGCGCCACCATATGCCGTGCTGAACGAGTCACCACGAGACGGGGACGGGCTGCAGTGCCTGAAATCTTCTTGCGCAAACGGAAGTGACGGCGCTTGCGGGCCACATGGGTTCCCTTACCCTGAGGAGCAATAGACATCACTTACCTGCCTTTCCAGCCTTGCGGCGCACGTATTCGCCTTCGTAACGGACACCCTTGCCTTTGTAAGGCTCCGGCGGACGTACCTTACGAATATTCGCGGCAACTTCGCCCACCTGTTGCTTGTCGATTCCTGCAACAGCAAATTTGGTGGGTCCATCGGTGGTGAAAGTGATACCTTCCGGAGCCTCAATCACCACAGGATGCGAAAACCCAAGGGCGAACTCAAGATTCTTACCCTTCTGCGCAACACGATAACCCGTGCCTACAATCTCGAGCTTCTTCTCATAACCATTGGTGACACCCTCCACCATGTTGGCGATGAGAGTGCGCGTCAAACCATGCAGAGACTTGGAACGACGTTCGTCATCTGGACGCGCCACTTCAATGCCATCATCAGTCTGCTTGATAGTGATGGGCTCCGGGACCGAATGGGTAAGGCTGCCTTTCGGCCCCTTCACTGTGACATCGACACCCGCAATGGTGACATCCACACCACCGGGAATGGTGACCGGAACTTTTCCAATACGCGACATAGCGACCCCCTACCAGACGAAGGCGAGGACTTCCCCGCCCACGCCCTTCTTCTCGGCCTCGCGGTCTGTGAGCAGCCCTGAGGAGGTGGACAAAATCGCCGTGCCAAGACCGCCCAATACCCGTGGCAGCTCAGTGGACTTTGCGTACACACGCAGACCAGGCTTGGACACCCTGCGTACTCCAGCAAGAGAGCGCTCGCGGGAAGGGCCATATTTGAGGGTGAGGGTGAGGGTTTTCCCTACCTCTGCATCAGCAACATCAGAACCTGCGATGTATCCCTCTTGTTCAAGGATCTCCGCAATATTCGCCTTGAGCTTCGAGTGCGGCATAGATACCTGCTCGTGGTATGCCGTATTAGCGTTGCGCAGACGCGTGAGCATGTCTGCGATCGGGTCAGTCATTGTCATGAGTTATTCACTCTTCCTCGCCGTGGTTTCCTTGCGGACCTGTGACGTAGTCGTTTACCAACTGCTCTTCGTGATTCCGGGAAGTTCACCCGCGTGCGCCATCTCCCGAAAGCACACTCGGCACAAACCAAATTTGCGGTACACCGAATGCGGGCGTCCGCACTTTTGGCACCGGCTGTACGCACGCACCGCAAATTTTGGTTTACGGGCGGCCTTGTTCTTCAGCGCAGTTTTGGCCATCGCTACTTCTCCTTGAATGGGAAACCCAGGTGCTTCAAAAGCGCACGGGCTTCCTCGTCAGTTGTAGCGCTCGTGACAATGGTGATGTCCATCCCACGCACGCGATCAATTTTGTCTTGGTTGATCTCATGAAACACAGACTGTTCCGTGAGACCAAACGTGTAGTTACCGTTGCCGTCAAACTGCTTAGGACTGAGGCCACGGAAGTCACGAATACGCGGCAGCGCCGTGGCAATCAGACGATCGAGGAACTCCCACATACGATCTCCGCGCATCGTCACGTGCGCGCCAATGGGCTGACCTTCACGCAACTTAAACTGCGCAATCGACTTACGGGCCTTGGTGACCTGTGGCTTCTGTCCAGTAATAGCAGTGAGGTCAGCAATCGCGCCCTCAATTAACTTGGAGTCCTTGGCGGCATCGCCGACACCCATGTTGACAACGACCTTGGTGAGGCCACCAACCTGGTTAATGTTCGCGTGCTTGAATTCATCGCGTAGCGCCGCAATAACCTCACTGCGGTACTGCTCTTTAAGCCGCGGGATAGTCGCAGTAGCCATCAGAGGTCCTTTCCAGAACGTTTCGACACGCGCACGCGCTTGGTGCGTGAACGTCCGTCCTGCTCCACAGTTTCGGTTCGGAATCCGACTCGAGTGCCTTTCTTCGTCTCCGGATCCACCACCATGACATTGGAAATATGAATAGGAGCTTCGACAGTGACGAGGCCACCTTCCATATTGTCTTTACGAGTACCCGGCTTGATGTGCCGTGTGACCCGTTGAATACCTTCCACAATGAGACGGTCGGAATCGCTCAAGACCTCAAGCACGCGGCCCTGCTGACCGCGGTCTCGGCCAGCAATCACCACAACCTCGTCTCCTTTACGGATTTTGGCCATGACTAAATCACCTCCGGCGCAAGCGAAATTATTTTCATGAATTTCTTGTCGCGCAGTTCTCGCCCTACCGGACCAAAGATGCGCGTACCGCGAGGCTCCTGGTTATTCGTCTTGAGAATCACGGCGGCATTTTCATCAAACTTGATGTACGAGCCATCGACACGACGGTTCTCTTTGGCGGTACGCACGACGACAGCGCGTACGACCTCGCCCTTTTTGACGTTTCCGCCCGGGATTGCATCTTTGACCGT
Source organism: Demequinaceae bacterium (assembly GCA_011524475.1). Lineage (GTDB taxonomy): Bacteria > Actinomycetota > Actinomycetes > Actinomycetales > Demequinaceae > WTKG01. The sequence goes on along the minus strand of WTKG01000153.1, from coordinate 4,540 downwards.
GGCAACAACCATGTCACCCACACCGGCGTAGCGACGCTTGGAACCGCCAAGCACACGAATCACCAAAATCTCTTTGGCACCCGTGTTGTCGGCAACTCGCAGTCGCGACTCCTGCTGAATCATGTCTTCGTCTCCTGTCGTCTGGTTCTCGCCGGCGGCGAGCCTGGTCGAACGTGCTTACTTAGCCTTCTCGATGATTTCGACGAGGCGCCAACGCTTGCTTGCAGACAACGGCCGGGTCTCCATGATGAGAACGAGATCTCCGATCCCAGCGCTGTTCTGCTCGTCGTGCGCCTTCACCTTGGAATTACGGCGCATAACTTTGCCGTACAGAGGGTGCTTCACGCGATCCTCTACATCCACAGTGATGGTCTTGTCCATTTTGTCCGACACCACGTATCCGCGGCGCGTCTTGCGTTGCGCGCGGTGGTCCGCAGTGGCAGTTGTGTGCTTTGTCGACATGTCTTTCCTCACTCACCATCCGCAGACGGGGCAGTACGAATGCCGAGCTCACGCTCGCGCAGAATCGTGTAGATACGCGCAATATCGCGCTTCACCGCTTTGAGGCGGCCGTGGTTCTCCAGTTGGCCGGTGGCCGACTGAAAACGTAGGTTGAAGAGTTCTTGCTTTGCTGTAGCAAGCTCGTCCAAAAGTTTTTCCGTCTCCATGCCGTCAAGCTCGACGGGCATGAGATCTTTGCTACCGATAGGCACTATCCCTCACCACCTTCACGGGACACAAAACGGGTCTTCATGGGAAGTTTGTGTTGCGCACGGCTCATTGCCTCCCGTGCGAGTTCCTCGTCCACACCAGCAATCTCAAACAGAATGCGGCCTGGCTTCACGTTTGCCACCCACCATTCGGGAGAACCTTTACCTGAACCCATACGGACTTCTGCAGGCTTCTTGGTAAGCGGGCGGTCTGGGTAGATGTTGATCCATACCTTTCCACCACGCTTGATGTGACGAGTCATCGCAATACGAGCCGCCTCGATTTGACGGTTCGTCACGTATGCAGGCTCCAGCGCCATAATCCCAAAGTCCCCAAAAGAAATTTGGGTTCCGCCCTTGGCTTTGCCAGAACGTTTGGGGTGATGCTGCTTGCGGTGCTTGACGCGCTTAGGAATAAGCATGATCAGCTCTCCTTCTCGCTGGTCTCGTCGGCAGGTGCCGCCTCGGCAGGCGCTGCCGCTTCCGAAGCGGGGGCAGCAGGTGCTTCCGTGGCACGAGCAGCTCCACGACGACCTCCGCCGCGACGATCACCACGCCCACGCTGCGGCCGGGGTGCCTTGGCCTGCTCCGCGGCCCACTCCTTCTCGGTCATGTCGCCCTTGTAAATCCATACCTTGACGCCAATCTGGCCGAAGGTGGTGCGGGCCTCAAAGAAACCAAAGTCAATATTTGCGCGCAGCGTGTGCAGCGGCACCCGACCCTCACGGTAAAACTCTGAACGAGACATTTCCGCGCCGCCCAGACGACCGGAACACTGCACCCGGATGCCCTTAGCCCCAGCACGCAGGGCAGACTGCATGCCCTTACGCATCGCGCGACGGAAAGACACACGTGAGGCAAGTTGCTCCGCAATGCCCTGGGCCACCAGCTGTGCATCAATCTCGGCGTTCTTCACCTCAAGGATGTTGAGTTGCACCTGCTTGCCCGTCAGCTTCTCTAGCGACGCGCGCAATTTGTCCGCTTCGGCGCCACGGCGACCGATCACAATACCTGGACGTGCAGTGTGCAGATCTACACGGACACGTTCACGGGTACGCTCAATCTCCACTTTGGACACTCCCGCGCGCTCCAGGCCAGTAGCCATAAGCTTGCGGATCTTGACGTCTTCATTCACGTAGTCGCGGTAGCGCTCTCCAGGCTTAGTGGAGTCTGCAAACCACCGAGAACGGTGATCCGTGGTGATGCCCAGGCGGTAGCCGTGGGGATTGACCTTCTGGCCCATTACTTGGCACCTTCCTTTTCCGGAGTCGCCACGGTGATCGTGATGTGGCTAGAACGCTTCAAAATCCTGTTCGCTCGCCCCTGCGCCCGCGGACGGATGCGCTTCATTGTGGGACCCTCGTCTACTAATGCCTCGGTGATGACCAACTCGGACTCATCGAAACGTTCGCCCATGCGGTCAGCCTCTTGGCGGGCATTCGCCACCGCAGAGTCAATTATCTTCCGGACGTCTGTCGCAACTACCTGGGGCTGGAATTTCAACGAAGCAGAGGCTTCAACTGCTTTTTGTCCACGCACCAGATTGACCACCCGACGCGCTTTTTGCGCGGTGGAACCCACAAAGCGCTGAGATGCTGTGGCTTGCATGATGTACCTTCCCTGAGGGCGCGCCTTAACGGCGGCCCTTCCGGTCGTCCTTCACATGTCCTTTGAACGTGCGTGTGGGTGCGAACTCGCCAAGCTTGTGCCCGACCATCGCCTCAGTGATAAACACCGGCACGTGTGTCCGCCCATCGTGGACCGCAAATGTGTGGCCCAGGAAATCAGGAGTGATCACGCTACGACGCGACCAGGTCTTAATGACGTTCTTAGTTCCCGCTTCGTTCTGGGCGGCCACCTTTTTGGCAAGATGGTCGTCCACGAAGGGGCCCTTCTTCAAACTGCGAGGCATGTTCCAGTGCTCCTTAACGCTTCTTGCCTGTGCGACGACGACGGACGATGAGCTTGTCCGACTCTTTACCGGACTTACGGGTACGGCCTTCCGGCTTGCCCCAGGGACTGACCGGGTGGCGACCACCTGAGGTCTTTCCTTCACCACCACCGTGCGGGTGGTCCACCGGGTTCATGACCACTCCACGGACGGACGGGCGCTTACCCTTCCACCGGGAACGGCCAGCTTTACCCCAGTTGATATTCGACTGTTCAGCATTGCCAACCTCGCCGACGGTGGCGCGGCACCGAGCATCCACATTGCGGATTTCGCCCGAAGGCATACGCAACTGCGCATAGGCGCCGTCTTTAGCCACGAGCTGCACCGAGGATCCTGCAGAGCGGGCAATCTTAGCTCCGCCACCTGGCTTCAACTCAATAGCGTGAATCACCGTACCGACCGGGATATTACGCAACGGCAAGTTGTTCCCCGGCTTGATATCGGCAGCAGGCCCCGCTTCAATCGGATCGCCCTGACTCAACTTGTTCGGAGCGATGATGTAGCGCTTGTCACCATCGGCGTAGTGCAGCAACGCGATACGCGCGGTGCGATTGGGGTCGTATTCAATGTGTGCAACGGTGGCGGGCACGCCATCCTTGTCGTGACGACGAAAATCAATCACCCGGTACGCGCGCTTGTGTCCACCACCCTGGTGACGGGTCGTGATACGGCCCTGGTTGTTGCGGCCACCCTTCTTAGGCAAGGGGCGCACGAGGGACTTCTCGGGAGTCGTCCGCGTGACCTCGGCGAAGTCAGCGACAGACGAGCCGCGCCTACCCGGCGTGGTCGGCTTGTACTTGCGGATTGCCATAACTGTTCCTTCGTTCCCTACTGACCTGTCGGCGCACTGCCGAAGACATCGATTGCTTCACCGTCAGCCAACGTGACGATGGCGCGCTTCGCATCGTTACGCTTTCCCACCCCAAAACGGGTGCGGCGCGTCTTTCCTTTACGGTTCATGGTGTTAACGGAACGCACTGTCACTCCAAACACCTGCTCTACCGCAATTTTGATTTCAGTCTTATTAGAGCGACGGTCCACCTCAAAGGTGTACTTTCCCTCATCCATCAGCGCGTAACTCTTTTCCGACACCACCGGCCGCAAGAGAATCTCGCGCGGATCTTTATTGATGTGTATACCCACGGCTCTATCCCTGCGCCTTCGTAGTCGTAGCCTTCACGGTGGAATCCTTCGTGGCGCCTGTCGTGGCTCCCGCTCCCTCAATAAAGGCTGTCAATGCGTCCTGAGTAAAAACCACGTCGTCATGGACGAGGACGTCATAGGTGTTCAGTTGATCTACATAAAGGGAGTGAATCTCCGGGGCGTTGCGCACAGATTTGTGAGTGACCTCGTCACCTCGCGCAAGCACCACTAGCGCAGCGCGATCACCTGCGAAATTCTCCAGCGCAGTGATAGCGGACTTTGTGGACGGGGCGTCTCCCGTGACAAGCGCGGAAGCTACGTGAATGCGCCCCGCGCGCGCACGATCGGACAATGCCCCACGTAGCGCAGCTGCTTTCATCTTCTTCGGAGTGCGCTGCGAGTAGTCACGCGGTTGAGGGCCATGGACCACTCCACCACCTGCATACTGCGGAGCACGAATAGAACCTTGACGCGCGTTACCCGTACCTTTCTGGCGATACGGTTTGCGGCCTCCACCACGGACCTCTCCACGAGTCTTGGTGGCGTGTGTTCCCTGGCGGGCTGCTGCACGCTGAGCCACGACTACCTGATGGATCAACGGAATGTTGGTGTCCACGTCAAAAATGGCCGCGGGAAGTTCCACGGTCCCCGTCTTCTTGCCAGAAGCGTTACGTACGTCAATGGTGATCGAAGCCATGTCACGCGCCCTTCACTGCAGTACGAATCAAGACGACGC
>WTKG01000194.1 GCA_011524475.1 Demequinaceae bacterium | reverse complement strand
ACGCAGAGTTGATCATGCATATGAAGAAGCAGCTGGCGGAACTCACTGCCGAACAGACTGGCAAGACGTTGACGCAAATCACTAAGGACGCCGACCGTGACCGCTGGTTCACGGCAGACGAAGCCTTGGAATACGGCTTCATTGACCACGTAGTTACACATTCAAGCGAAGCGGGCGTCAAGAGCCGCAAGAAGAAGGAGGACTCGTGAGCGACGAGTACGCAGCACTTCAGGCCGCAGGCCGCACGGCGGGTTCTTTTGGGGGCGCCGTGGCGTCACCTTCGTCGCGCTATGTGCTTCCTAAGTTTGAAGAGCGCACGTCGTACGGCTTCCGCACCTCCGATCCATACTCGAAACTGTTTGAGGACCGGATCGTGTTTTTGGGTGTGCAAATCGATGATGCCTCGGCGGACGACACCATGGCTCAATTGTTGGTGCTGGAATCACAAGACCCCGAGCGAGACATCACGATTTATATCAATTCCCCTGGTGGATCCCAGACGGCTCTCACTGCTATCTACGACACGATGCAATACATCAAGCCGCAGATCCAGACTGTGTGCCTGGGCCAGGCTGCCTCTGCCGCCGCAGTGTTGCTCGCTGCCGGAACCAAGGGCAAGCGCCTGGCATTGCCGAACGCGCGCGTCATGATTCACCAGCCGCGCATTGAAGGCGGTGCTCGCGCGCAGGCAAGTGATATTGAGATCTATGCCGAAGAGATGATTCGCATGCGTGAGTGGCTGGAAAACACCCTCGCCAATCACACCGGGCAAAAAGTCGCCAAGGTGCGTGAAGACATTGAACGCGACACCTTCTTGTCGGCAGCGGAGGCTGAGAAGTACGGGATTGTGGATCAGGTCCTTGAGTCCCGTAAGGGTGAAATCGAAGCCGAGAAAAAGTCGTAACCTTCCACGTAAGTCGCGCCACGCGGGCGCAATGTGCCGTGGGTCGATGGGGTGGGGCCGTTAGTCTGAAAGTCCTCTTCGGCGTCTCCAGGCGTCAGTGACGGAAGGATTGCTATGACACGTCCCGCAGACAGCGGCGATTTGCTGAAGTGTTCCTTCTGTGGCAAAACCCAAAAGCAGGTCCGCAAGCTTATTGCAGGCCCAGGCGTTTACATTTGTGATGAATGTATTGATCTGTGCAACGAGATTATTGAAGAAGAGTTCGCGCAGACGGCAGAGGCGGAACTCACAGAACTTCCTAAGCCGCGCGAAATATTTGCGTTCCTCGATCAATACATTGTGGGTCAACGTCAAGCGAAGCGCGCTTTATCGGTAGCCGTCTACAACCACTACAAGCGGTTACGCGCGGGCGTTCAGGCGAACGTTGGCAAAGATTCCGTGACACACGACCCCCAGCGTCCCGTTGCGCCGGGCAGTGGCACAAAAAACAATTCCTCAGGAGACGCTCCAGATGCCTTATCAGAGGCCTCTGCTACAACTGCGACCCCCTCAAAGCGTTCAGACGACACGAGCGAAGGCGTGGACATCGCCAAATCCAATGTTTTATTCATTGGGCCCACAGGTACGGGTAAGACCTATCTGGCTCAGACCCTTGCGCGCATGCTTGACGTTCCTTTTGCCATTGCAGACGCGACCGCTCTGACCGAAGCAGGGTACGTAGGTGAGGATGTGGAGAATATCCTCCTGAAACTTCTGCAGGCTGCGGACTATGACGTGGAGAAAGCGCAACGCGGAATCATCTATATCGACGAGATCGACAAGGTGGCACGTAAGGCAGAGAATCCGTCCATTACTCGAGACGTCTCCGGTGAAGGTGTCCAGCAGGCACTGCTCAAGATTCTTGAAGGGACAGTTGCCTCAGTGCCTCCGCAAGGCGGACGCAAGCACCCCCACCAAGAGTTCATTCAGATTGACACCACTAACGTGTTGTTTATTTTGGGCGGTGCTTTTGCGGGGTTGGAAGAAATCATCAGCAATCGGGTGGGACGCAAGGGCATTGGTTTCGGTTCGCAACTGAAAGAGGCCGACAACACAGACTTGTTCGCTGAGGTGCAGCCGGGCGACCTCCACAAATTTGGCCTCATTCCTGAGTTCATTGGCAGGATGCCGGTTTTGGCGACAGTGGCACCCTTGGACGTGGACGCGATGGTCCAGATCCTCACCGAACCTAAAAACGCCCTTATTAAGCAATACCAACGGATGTTCGAGTTAGACGAAGCAGAGTTGGTTTTTGAGGACGAGGCTGTACGGGCTATTGCGGAGCGTGCCCTTGAACGTGGCACCGGCGCTCGTGGTCTACGTGCCATCTTGGAAGAAGTACTTCAGGAAATCATGTTCGACGTTCCTGGGCGTGATGATGTGGGCCAAGTAGTGATCACTCGTGAAACAGTGGAATCACGTGTTCCTCCCGGCATTGTGGAACGCAAGAACACTCTTCCTTCCGGCAAAACCGGAGGAGACGATTCTGGCGATGATGGCCCCGCCGCTACTCCCGCTGCGAAGAGCGCCTAACTCTCTGTCGCCAGCACGGCATTCGCAGTAGTGACAGGAGCTACCTGACCGTCTGCATCTTTGTCTGGCACCGTCACAATGGCCATTTTTTCCACGCGTGCCGTGGCCTCCAGGTCGCCTCGGGTGAACTCCACTGCGGGAACCTTGGACTCGGGAACACGTAACTCCACGGATTCGATCACCGTTTTTTGCTTGACCTTAGCTTCGGATTTCACCTTGCGCAGTGCAGACAACGCCTCGCCCACGGCCTCTAACATCGGCGCACTTGTGGCGGCCATGGGGAGTTGCTGCTCTTCTGGGATGCCATGGACTGCCTGGGCGCGCACGGCGTCCACCTGTGGCCAGGGCGCCTGGTGAACGGAACCTTCGCGCCACCACGACCACACCTCTTCGGTCGCAAAGGGCACAAACGGAGCGAACAGGCGCAGGAAAGTCTCCAATGCGATGGTGAGAGCTGCACGTGCAGAGGCGGCCTCCGGTGAGCATTCCGCCGAGGCGTCTACCGCCTCTCCGGGGGCCACGCCGTCGTAGGCGCGCAGCTTCACCAATTCAAGGTAGTCGTCGCAGAACTTCCAGAAATAGTTTTCGGTGACTTCCAAGGCGCGAGTGTGATCGTACGCATCGAAAGCAGTCGTGGCTTCTTCTACCACTTCGGCAAGAACCGCGAGCATGGCGCGATCGAGACCATTCGTCACAGCGCCAACGGTGCCTCCCGGAGAGCCATCACTGGCAAGCGCGCCACCGGTGATGCGTGAGGCTGCGTCCACAGCATCACTGAGGGACGCGTTCGCGGCGCCTTCAAGGCCCGTCACGCCCAACACGAACTTGGATGCATTGAGTATCTTCATGGCCAAGCGGCGGCCAATCTTCATTTGGCCCGTGTCAAAGGCGGCGTCGGTGCCGAGGCGCGCAGAAGCTGCCCAATAGCGCACGGCATCGGACCCGTGTTCTTCCAGCAAGCCCATGGGTGTGACCACGTTTCCTTTGGACTTGGACATCTTTTTGCGGTCGGGGTCCAGAATCCAGCCTGAGATTGCGGCATGCTTCCACGGCAGAGTGCCGTCTTCGAGGTGAGCGCGCACCACAGTGGAGAAGAGCCAGGTGCGTATGATGTCCTGACCTTGAGGGCGCAAGTCCATGGGGTACGTGCGGGCATGCAGG
>WTKG01000021.1 GCA_011524475.1 Demequinaceae bacterium | reverse complement strand
CTATATGGCTGCCGTCGCACCTTTCATGGTGCTGTTGCTGATCTGGGCTCTCAAACGAATTGCCCAACCTCCGGACCTTCATGGCGCCTGGTCGCGTACTGGGGGGCTGATTGTCGGAGGATTCTTCGCTGCATACGCCGTCATTGCCGCTTTCTACTACCCCATGTGGGTGGGACAAACAATTCCGCGGGGCTACTGGGATGCCCATATTTGGGTACCGGATGTGAACTTCGCGCGCATGGCGAGTGAAGAGGAAGGAATCACAGGCACCATCGGCAGATTCCTCTCACGAGTGCTGGGACCGAAAATTGGATGGATCTAAGCGCCAGCAGGGTCAGTGATAAGTCCGTTAGCGATACCGTCTGTATAAAAATCCCCGCTACCCGAAGTCACACGTGACGGTAATTCCAGTTCTTTTTAAGAACTGTGTTACGTAGCTTGACAACACAAACCGGAGCAATTGTCAGGAATTTACCCTGCGGCGCATCGGTTTCGCTGGACCAAAGTTGGAGATCCACAACACCTGCGTCTCGTTACCCATGTGTAACCGGCGGGCAGACAAGAAGCCCATAATCTTGGCGCCCTCGTCGATGGCGTGCACTTTGTGGTCACAACTACGGGTGTTTGCGGGGCTGATCCAATCCCCCACCTGAACATCTCTGCATTGAATTTTTTCAGTCTCGTAGGACGCCATGTGCCACCACCTTTGTAAGGAACGTACCGGTCCGCCGCGCGGTGTGGAGCTGAGGGGAATCGAACCCCTGACCTTCTCATTGCGAACGAGACGCGCTACCAACTGCGCCACAGCCCCTGAAGCGGAAAAACGATACCACTCCGGGCGCGCGAGGAGCTAAGCGGACTGCCTGCCGCGCCTCGCCAGAATCGCGTCAAGCGCCGCCGTAGGCGGCTCTGCCTCATCCGTCACGCGCGTGCGTTCACGTGTGGAGTCCGCCCCCGCCTGCGCGGCAGCCGCCTCCCCTGCCGCGATGTCCTCGTCAGAGATCGGCTTAGGCGTGCGCTGCGCCACCCGCGCCTTAAGAGTGTAGGTAGGCGCCGGAATCGCCGAAGGTGCCCAATCGGCATCTTCTTCATACGGCAACTCCGGAGCAGGCACCGAAGCCGGCACAGCACCAGGAGCCAAATCCGTTGCCGTCAATACCCGAATGGCCTCGGTCTCGGCATCCGTCGGAGCGTATAGTTCCCCGCCCACGCGCGTGCGGGTGAGCCGTTGCAATGCCGATGTTGCCGCCGCAGCCGTGAGAACCTCACGCTCCACCGGTGAGGCAGCCTGGTCGGCGCGCACCTGGGCCAGACGTGCCCGACGCCCCGCGATTCCTACCGACACCACAGCCGTCGACGCCGCAACAGGAACCCATAACGGCACGAGTGTCGCGCCATACAAAGCCCACCCCGCAGCGGCAGCCAACAAAGTAGTCACCGCCACGGCACCGCGCCTGCGAGCCATCGCAGAACGCCGCGCTTCACGGGCACGCATATCGGACGAGACGTGATGCGCCTGCCGCCGCGCCGCCACTGCGGCACGTTCCAGCGGAGCAGTGGGGCGCGCCATTGTGGCCTCTCCCAACTTCGCCACAGATGCCCGCGCCTTCCCGGTCGTGAGCAATGCGCCAGAGGCCTCGCGCGACCCAGACGCATCTGCAGACGGCGCCTGCATCGCACGTTCCGCCGTGGAGCGCACCACCCGCATCTCGGGACTAAAACGATCCTCTACCCGCACCATCGCGTAATCCGCGCGCTCCCGCATGCGTTGCGGCACCACATAGGCGAGCACAATCCCCAACAACACAATCGCAACGAGTCCCACAGGAGGCATGTACCGACGTTACGGGCGGGGCGCTACCTGGCTGTGGACGCCAAGCGGTGTGTCACACGTTATCGGCGTTTAGTCCCAGCGGAGCCCTCTCCTTAGGAGTTCCACATGAGGCACGGAACCGTCTGGCCTGCCCCCACATGGGTCACGTGATCTGGCACCACAGCAAGAGCATCGGCCTGAGCTAGCGCCACCAAAGAGGGATGCCACGGATCACCGACTACCGTTGCCGACACCTGATCTCGTGGGCCAGAAATCGCTACCGGCACGCAATGCACTACACCCTCAGAGGATTCAATGTCACGATCTATCGGAACGTCGAGGCTACGCCTGGCTGTTTCCGCATGCCCAGACATCATGCGCAGCAAGGGACGCACATACATTTCAAACGCAATAATCGCTGCAGCAGGGTCACCAGGAAGCGCCACCACGGGTGTGCCCTGATCTGCCTCCCCCAAAGAAATTGCTCCTACTCCATGCCACCGCCCCGGCATGAGCGCCACTTGCGCAACATCACACGAACCAAGCTCTTCCAAGACGGCCCGGAGTGGGTCCTCCTGACCACTCAACCCACCAGTAGTGACCACCACATCTGCACGCACTAACTGATCTTCAATCGCCGTGCGCATGCCGATCCGATCGTGAGGAAGCACCCCCACGCGATACGCCTGCGCACCCGCTTCTTGCGCCATGATCGCGAGCGCATGGGTCGTGGACTCTGGAACACCTCCCCGGGAACGCGAACCCGGCTCCGTAAGTTCCGCCCCTGCTGCCACAATGACCACTCGCGGCGTGGGATAGACGCTCACCCTGCGTCTTCCCAGCATCGCAGCAAGAGCCAATTGTTGAGCGCCCAGACGCGTGCCGGCACTCACCAACACCTGGCCTGCCGCCGCTTCTGCGCCCTCGGATAAAACATTCGCGCCAGCGTGAGACGCCGCCTGGATCGCCACCTTGGCGATACCGCCATCGGTAGCCTCCGCTGGCACTACAGCGTCGGCTCCACGCGGAAGCGGAGCCCCCGAAGCGATGCGGGCCGCAGTTCCGGCAATGTGGCGTCCCGGCGAACGGGATTTCCACGACACATCATGAGACACCTGCAGTGTGACGGGAGAAGCCTCCGAAGCATCCCCCACCTCATCCGCTACCACCGCATAGCCGTCGCACGTAGCAGTGGCGACAGGAGGGAGAGGCCCTTCCGCACGTAAGTCTTCGGCGAGCATGGCCCCGGCCGCATCAGGAGTCAACACCGCAATAGCACCCATGCGCTCACCACGCGCAACCACGGCTTCGGTGTGTTCTGCAAGAGAACGGCGAGACACGCTATTTCTCCACGTACGTACTCAGCCAGGCACGGAATTCGGGGCCCACGTCTTGATGGGCGGAGGCTAACTGCACCACAGCCTTGAGATATTCGAGTTTGTCCCCCGTGTCGTACCGGGTGCCCCGAAACACCAGGCCATACACCTCGCCGCCTTCGTCCACTGGCATGGACGCAAGAGTGTTAATGGCATCCGTAATTTGAATTTCACCCCCGCGTCCCGGCGGAGTGTCGCGAAGTACGTCAAACACCGCAGGATTCAATACATAGCGCCCAATGACGGCAAAATTGGAATACTCCTCACCGGGGGCAGGCTTTTCTTGCAAGCGGGCGATTTTGTACACCTCTGCGTCTGGGTCCAATTCTCCCTCACCGGGGATCTGGTCCAGCGGCACGTGTACGGGATCCACGCATCCGTACATATGCACAAGCTCAGGCGGAACCTCCAACAGCAACAGCACCGATGCACCGGTACGGGCATGAATCGTGGCCATCGCCTCAAGTGCCGGAGTTGCAGGGTCC
>WTKG01000024.1 GCA_011524475.1 Demequinaceae bacterium | reverse complement strand
GCCACCATCACTCCACCGTCACCCGGAAAGTGAGAAGCAGCAACGCGTGCAGCATCAAGACTGCTGCCCTGATCCGCAACAGCAGCGCTCACCGCATCTGTAATGTCACGTGGCGCTTGCAGGCCGGTGAGCGCCAGGCGCATGTATTCACGAAGCCCCCCTTCGGACTCCAAAGCCGCACTCAAAGCATCACAATCGGCAATAGCCGCGCTGCTGACGCATTGAGCTCGCACGCTTTCCACATCTGCAGCGACCTCGGCGGCAGGGCGTAATCCAGCAAGCAAGGTCATGGGCGTAATGGCTACCACCAGCTCCGGTTTGTGATTCGTGTCGCGGTACACCCGGTGTGGCCCCTGCAAGGAAAACCCTGCCTTATTGTCGCGAGCAAAACCCTCCACTGCCTGTGCACGCGAAGGGTGCACTTGCAGACTCAGGGGCTTGCTGATCGCGAGAATTTTAAATAAATAAGGCAGTTGCCCATTTTGCAACTCTCGTGCGTGCGGGCCCAAAGCCGCATCGGGATCTTCTGCAATTACTTCGGCAAGATTTTTGCCCACCTCAGTAGTGGCTGGCGCCAGCTCGTGTGCACCCCACCAGGCCTCGGCAATCGGGATGCCACGTGCCTCGTGGCCAAGTAAACGAGGAATCGACTCTGTATCCCCCCACGCATAGTTTTGAAATGCAGGGCTGATGATGATCATGTCTCTATCTTTGCAGGGTCCGTCACGAGATGAATCTCCTGATAACGCCTACCGCTACTAGAGTGAGGTTATGGCTGATCGTGTACGCATCCCTGCCTCCTTGTTGCCACAAGACGGTCGCTTCGGCTCGGGGCCTTCACGAGTGACGGACCGCCAGCTTGCTTCCCTCATGGCCGCGCAAACCACTGTATTAGGCACCTCCCACCGGCAAGATCCCGTCAAGAATCTCGTGGGAGACGTGCGCGCCGGTCTTGCCGATTTTTTCTCTGTTCCGGACGGCTACGAGGTGGTGTTGGGCAACGGCGGGGCCACCATGTTTTGGGATGTCGCGGTGTTTTCACTTATCCGGGATCGAGCACAGCACTGCGCCTTTGGCGAATTTGGCGCGAAGTTCGCGGCCGCGAGCACGGCCGCACCGCACCTAGGGGAAGTGTCGCTGCGGGAATCACCGCCTGGGACCGTGATCGCACCCGCGGCAGAGGAAGGAATCGATAGTTACGCGTGGACTCATAACGAGACCTCCACTGGAGCACTCGCCCCTGTCAAGCGCCCGGAAGGAATCGAGGAGGATGCTCTCACAATCGTGGATGGCACGTCGGCTGCTGGAGGCACATTTGTAGATATCACTGAAACCGACGTCTACTACTTTGCGCCCCAAAAAGGTTTTGCCTCCGATGGAGGTCTCTGGTGTGCAATCCTCTCGCCTCGTGCCCTCGCACGCATGGACGAGATTGCCCGTTCGGGACGTTACATCCCTCCTTCACTCAATCTCACGCATGCTGTCGAGAACTCTAGGAAAAACCAGACATACAACACTCCTGCCATTGCCACCCTCGTGTTGATGAACGATCAGATTCAGTGGCTGCGTGAACGTGGAGGTATGGAGTGGGCTGCGGCACGCACCGCGGAATCATCTGGCCGAATATATGCGTGGGCAGGTGACGAAAGTCACATCGTGCCATACGTCACAAATCCCTGGGAACGCTCGCCTGTCGTCCTTACTTTGAATCTCGTACGGGGGATACGTACGGGGACAATTCGAGAGGCGCTGCGGGACAACGGAATCGTTGATATCGATCCGTATCGAAAGTTGGGAGAAAACCAGCTTCGCATTGGCACCTATCCGGCGGTAGATCCGGAAGATGCCACAGCACTCACGAACTGCCTCACATGGCTACTGGAGGAATTCGATGGGGCAGGCGAAGAAGAAGGGGGAACTCTCCCGGACTAATGGCGTATCACGGGTCCGATATTTAATCCTCATCCCTGTGTTGCCCCTCGTGATGGCTTTGGGCCTCGTCACTATTCTTCCTATTCAAGTGGCGTCTGCAGAAAACGCGGCCGCTGCTGTCACCAACGATACGAACCCGACGCAAAGCGCTCCCCCGCAGACCCAAGGAGCTACGGCACGCACGACTCCCACCAGTCTCCCCACCGCTGGTGAGAGCCCAGCCGTTGAGGTCCCAGAAAGCCCCACACCAAGTCCTGTGGGACAACCGAGTATTGAGGCCACCCTTGCGGACGACAAAGCGGCGGCACGAGCACTCAACGCAATCTTCGAAAGCCCTGGGGTGGAAATTAAGCCTGAGCCTAAGCCTGTGGCTGGATCGTTTGGTGGCTCGTCGGGTTCGTCGGGATCTTCCGGCTCTTCAGGCGGATCCAGCAGCAACCCGTGCTCATTCGCAAATATTAAGTCGACATCCGTTTCGAGTGCGCCTTACCTGAGTGCTGAAAAACAGAACTTCAACCTCCTGAACGCTGCCCGTCAAGACGCTGGCCTTTCCAGTCTGCGGTGGTCAGGGTCGCACGCAAACAAAGCTCGCGCCTGGGCCGTGCACTTGGCAAGCAACGGCTGTCCGCTGGCGCACAGCCCTTCGTCTCACTGGGACAACGGCGAGAACGCTTACTGGCTGTCTGGCGGTTCGTCCTCACAGGTCGCACAACGTGCACACAACGCGTTCATGGGCTCTAGCGGACACAAGGCAAACATCCTCAAGTCGTGGTACGACGTGGTGGGTGTGGGAATGGCGAAGAGTTCAAGCGGAGCTTGGTACCTCATTCAAAACTTCGGTGGTTGATACATCTCCTCACAGCCCCGGTCGTCTGAGATGATCGGGGCTGTGTCATTTCTCCAGAGAATGGGGTGACCGGCCACGTATCGGCACAAAAGCGTGCATAGCTACCGTCGCTGCCGCACCTAAGGCGCCCGCTGCCCAGAGCCCTGTTGCTGCGGACACGAGTGCCCCAAGCGCAAATATTCCACCTCCCAACAGACCCCCGGCATCCTGCAAGGTCATCCACCAGCCAATGAAAAACGGCTTGCCACGTTCCGGTGCCACATCTGTGCCCAGAGTCATCAGTAATCCTGACCCCCAGCCATTCGCTAGCCCTAGCCCTAAAGCCAGAACTGTCAGGCCCACGGTGCTTGTGCTGATGGGGAAGGCAAAAATCACCACTGCAAAAAGCAGGGTGGATGGCACTGCTGTCCACCATCTGCCCCAGCGATCCATCACAATCCCTGCAGGAATAAACAGCAGCATGTCCACTGCCGCACTGAGCGCAAAAATGGTCGAAATCGTTCCTTCGCTAAGCCCGAGATGCTCCCCCCATACTGGGATTGCCACGAGCCGGACGTAACGAATTCCGCTGGTGAGGGAAACGGCCATTCCAAGTGTCACCAAGACTGCACGATGCTTGCGCGCAACATCCCAGGCGGATTCCACCGCGCCATCGTCACGGATGATGGAGAGGCGAGACGCGCGGGTGGCGGCAAGCACTCCCGCACCGATGGCAGCCATCACAGCCGCAAAAATGTACGCGCTTGCCAGCCCCCACACACTTATGACAACGGCGCCCCCCAGTGGCCCGAGGAAATTGGCAATCCTCCATACCCCCGCCAGAGTTGTCAGTGCGCGGGCGCGAAAAGCGTCCGGCACAATCTCCAAGACCTGTGCTTGCCGCGTGACATGGAGCGCCGCGTGCGCGACTCCCGTGGCGGCCGCGGCGATAAAAAATGTTGCCAGGTGTGGAGCACCTGCGGCGCTAAGAGCCGCGAATATAAGGCCCACCAAGGCAACCAGAGACGCGCGCGGTGCCCCTATCCCCTGAGCAAGACGCCCCCCGCCAAAAATACCCACCAACCGCCCCGCCGTATAGGCAATGA
>WTKG01000200.1 GCA_011524475.1 Demequinaceae bacterium | reverse complement strand
CTCCGGGGGAATCCAACGTGGGAATCACTCCGGCGGACATCACGGGCAGTGGCCCGATTGGGCTTGTTTCGAAGTCTGGAACTCTCACATATCAAATGATGTTTGAACTACGGGACATTGGGTTTTCTACCGCTGTGGGGATTGGTGGTGACCCCATTGTGGGCACCACGCATATCGATTGTCTCGAAGTTTTTGAGAAGGATCCCGCCACTGAAGTGATCGTGATGATCGGTGAAATCGGTGGGGATGCCGAAGAACGAGCGGCGGAGTACATCCGCGATCACGTCACCAAACCGGTTGTTGCATATGTGGCGGGTTTTGAGGCTCCGGAAGGTAAGACCATGGGTCACGCCGGTGCCATTGTGTCTGGCTCCTCTGGAACAGCACAGGCAAAGAAAGAAGCACTCGAAGCAGTAGGAGTCGCGGTGGGTACCACTCCGTCTCACACGGCGGAGTTGCTACGCGCCCGACTGGGCTGAAGCCACTTTTGTAGTCTTCGCGGTTCGTTCCCCAGCGGTGAGATTTCTGCACGTCACCATAGGTGTGTGACTCGGACCCTTCGAGGAGATCTTGCCGCTGTGCGGGCAACTCTCGTGAACTCATCTGGCGGTGCGCAGTCATTCTGGACCGGGGCCTGGGCGGGAGTACAAGCCGTCGGGATCAGTCTTGGCGCAGTAGTCGTCACCACCATCGCCACAGTGTTTGCGGTGGGTCGTAGTGATGGCTCTACGGTAATCGACTGGGGGACAGCCTCCATTGCCGGTATGCGGTTATGGATGCTCTCGTACGGGGTCCCCTTTGAAGTGGATGGTGTGGTTATTGACCTTATCCCTCTGGGGTTGACCGCTCTGGTGGCTGCGGCTTTTTATGTGTGCGGCAGACGCACTCCGATCTCTGCATGGGGCACGGGAGTGGGTGCCGGCAGTGCTGCGGCCGTAGTGTTCGTCACGTGCGGAGTGTCCCTGGGGGTACCGGCGAGCTCCTGGGCGCTAGGCGCGCTCACGTTGGGTTTTGTGGGGGGAGTTATGGCCGTGTGGAGTGCGGTACGTAAGGCCGGGGTGGAATTTGTGAACACGGCTCTTCCGCCCGTGGTGGGACAAGGCGTAAAGATGGGCGTGCGTGCCTTCGGTCTTCTCTATGCCCTTGGTTTTGTGGCATCAGTCGTATGGCTAGTGGTGGGGTGGGATGCGGTGACGCACGCGACAACCACTCTCGGTCCAGGCCTCGCGGACTCTCCCAGCCTGATCGCCATGCACGTGGTGCTTGCTCCAGTGTTCGTGGTGTGGATGATGGCCTGGATGTCAGGAGTTGGTTTTTCTGTGGGAACGGGGAGTGTGTATTCGCCTGCAGAACTTCAGGTGGAGCCGTTGCCGCTCTTTCCCCTCTTGGGGGCACTTCCTTCTGCGGCGGGGGGAGTGTTGGTGTATGCGCCTCTTGTGGCTGCAGGGGCAGTCCTGATTTTGCGTATATGGACAGGGCCCCGTTCCCGAGTAGACACGGGCGCCCTGATGGTGTCTGCGTCGGCAACTGTGACGGCTGCAGTACTTGCGATGGGAGCCGCTTTTCTGGCCACGGGGAGCATCGGCGCAGGCCACCTCAGCTACGCCGGAGTAGACGGTCTGGCCGCGGGACTTGCGGTCGGCCTCGTGGTCGCAGGAGGCCTCTTATTGGGTGATGCCGCTGTAGCAATCGGGAAGTGGGTTAGGGGTCGACCGGGAGGGGAACTCCGAGCTCACCCAGACGCGTCTGCCACGCCTCTTCAAACGTAGTGTCACATTGGGTGCGTCCGGTGTCGGTGAGGGCCTGGGACACGCATTGGCGGTAGTCCTCCACTTCGTCAAACAACACGACTACCCCTGCGGCTGACACGACTGTCACGAGCCCCACCCCAAGCGACAACAACATCATCACGAATGTTGCGGAACCGCGCCGCGTCCCAATAGTGAACAACGCGATAACTGCACATACGAGTACGGCGATACCTGCTATTCCTGCACTGAGGTCGTAAGGAAAAGGAAAGAATGCTGCGGCCACACTTGCCACCAGGCTCCACAGCAACCACACCAGCGCGCGGGGCATTGTTGTTTTCTCAGCGGTCTCGGGAGGGGAATCAGTCATGAAGGTCCTTTGCTCTCGGACACACAGCATGCCGATATGCTCGGCCCGTGACAAGCCAGCACGCCTCAATCGCCATTTTGATATCCGGCGCGGGGACCACTATGGCTGCACTGGTCGAAGCCTGCAAAAACCCAGACTTTGGTGCACATGTGTGTTGTGTTATCTCGGATGTCGCGCAAGCTCCCGGTGTTATATACGCCAAAGATGCCGGAATTCCCACCGCAGTGGTCGCCCTGGAGGAGTTCGAAAGTCGCGAGTCGTGGGATCACGCTCTTGCTGCGACCCTCCGCACCTTTGATCCCGACCTCGTGATGTGCGCTGGGTTTATGCGGATACTCGGCTCGCCGGTTTTGGACGCTTTCCCGGACCAAGTCGTCAATACTCACCCGGCGCTTCTTCCCCAGTTCCCCGGAGCCCACGCAGTAAGGGATGCGCTCGCTGCGGGAGTGACACAGACCGGATGCACGGTCATGATTGTGGATGAAGGCATAGACACCGGGCCGGTAGTGGCGCAGGAGGTGGTGGAAGTGCGAGAAAATGACACAGAAGAAACCTTGCGCGCACGTATTCAGCAGG
Source organism: Demequinaceae bacterium (assembly GCA_011524475.1). Classification (GTDB taxonomy): domain Bacteria; phylum Actinomycetota; class Actinomycetes; order Actinomycetales; family Demequinaceae; genus WTKG01. The sequence goes on along the minus strand of WTKG01000200.1, from coordinate 1,186 downwards.
TCGAGAAGCCTCTTGTCGTGGCTACCCTCGGGCGCATGATCCGCGAAGGCTGGACGGTCGATGGCCGGGCAGTCCATATAGGAACCGGAGGAAGCTTGTGACTGCAATCGCCCCTGTGCGACGTGCGTTGATCTCGGTGTACGACAAAACGGGTGTCGTTGCGCTCGCACGCACGCTCGTAGAAGCAGACGTGGAGATAGTGTCCACTGGTTCTACTGCCGCCACTATCGCAGCCGAGGGCTTACCCGTTACCGCGGTAGAACAGGTGACAGGCTTTCCCGAATGCCTCGACGGGCGGGTGAAGACCCTCCATCCTCACATCCACGCAGGAATTCTTGCCGACCGGCGTCGTGACGATCATCGACAGCAGTTGGAGAAGGCAGGCATCGCGGCCTTTGACCTGGTGGTGGTGAACCTGTATCCCTTTGCTGACACCGTCCGTAGCGGAGCCCAGGCGGACGAGATTGTGGAACAGATAGATATTGGCGGGCCCTCCATGGTGCGTGGGGCAGCGAAGAATCATGCCAGCGTTGCGGTGGTAGTAGACCCTAGTGATTACAGTGATGTAGAAGAGGTTGTCAAGGCAGGCGGCTTCACTGGTGATCAACGTCGCTCCCTCGCGACAAAGGCATTCCGTCACACCGCCGCATATGACATCCACGTGGCCACATGGATGGGCTCCACTGAAGATGAGCAGGAGCCTTCTTCTTCGCTTCCCGAATGGATTGGTCATGCGGCGATTCGCCAGCGTTCTCTCCGCTATGGGGAAAACCCTCATCAAGCTGCTGCCCTCTACACCGATGAAGCACGCCAGGGCGGGATTGCCCGCGCTACGCAGCACCATGGCAAAGAGATGTCGTACAACAACTACGTTGATGCGGACGCCGCCTGGCGGGCTGCTCACGACTACGACACCCCTGCAGTAGCCATCATTAAACACGCGAACCCGTGTGGGATTGCCGTATCGACAGATTCGGTTGCTGATGCTTATCGCAAAGCTCACGCGTGTGATCCGGTGTCCGCTTTCGGTGGAGTGATCGCCGTGAATGCGGAAGTGACGGAAGAGGCTGCCGCGGCGATGGCGGAGGTTTTCACGGAGGTTGTAGTAGCCCCTTCGTTTGCCTCGGAGGCTCTAGAGATTCTTCAACAAAAGAAAAACATTCGAGTACTCACGATGGAATCGGAC
>WTKG01000149.1 GCA_011524475.1 Demequinaceae bacterium | reverse complement strand
GCCTTGAGGTCTCGATTGGTGCCCGCACTTTGGTGCGACCGACGAGTTTTCGGATAGGTCCGGGAGAACGTGTCGGGCTGGTGGGGCGCAATGGGGCCGGGAAAACCACACTCACAAAAATTCTGGCGGGCGAAGGCCAGCCGAGTGGGGGACGCGTGGATCGGCGCGGGGACGTGGGGTACCTACCTCAAGACCCCCGTACCGGGGATTTAGAGGTGCGTGGTCGCGACCGCATCCTGTCGGTGCGAGGCCTTGACGTCATTGCCGCACGAATGGCGAAAGCGGAAGCCGATATGTCGAGCGAGGATCCTACGGTGATGGAGAAGGCGGTGACCCGTTATCCGCGGCTTGAAGACGAATTTCGCGCAGCGGGAGGATATGCGGCCGATGCGGAAGCGAGCCAAATAGCCGCCAGCCTCGGCTTGCCCTCTGCCACGCTCGATCAGCCCATAGGGACTATGTCTGGAGGACAGCGCCGCCGGGTGGAGCTTGCCCGCATCTTGTTTTCCGGCGCGCCCACCTTGCTTTTGGATGAGCCCACTAACCACCTTGATGGAGACAGCATCGTGTGGTTGCGGGAGTTTTTGCGCACGTATGCGGGTGGGTTGCTCGTGATTTCCCACGACGCCGATCTGCTACGTGCGTGCGTGAACCGCATCATGTACATCGACGCGAACCGCGGCGAAGTGGACCAGTACACGCTGGGATGGGATGCCTATCTTCGTCAGCGCGAAGAAGACGAACGCCGTCGCCGTAAAGAACGTGCGAATGTAGAAAAGAAAGCAGAAGCCCTGATGGCTCAGGCCAACCGAATGCGCGCTAAGGCATCGAAGGCTTCTGCTGCGCAGAGCATGCTTGCACGGGCCGCCAGCATGGTGGAGAACCTAGAGGAAGTACGCGTCTCCGACAAGGTAGCGGCGCTACGCTTTCCCACGCCAGCGCCGTGCGGAAAGACGCCGCTGAGGGCTCATGAATTGAGCAAGTCTTTCGGGTCACTTGAGGTGTTCACGGACGCGGACCTTGCCATTGATAAGGGCTCGAAAGTGGTGGTCTTGGGTCTCAATGGCGCGGGAAAGACCACGTTGTTGCGCATCCTTGCGGGAGTTGACGAGGCAGATACGGGCACGGTGGAGGCCGGGCATGGGTTACGGCTTGGCTACTACGCTCAAGAACACGAGACGCTCGACACGTCGCTCACAGTGGACGAGAACATGCGTCACGCGGCGCCAGAACTAGACGATGCCCGCCGACGCACAATCCTCGGGTCTTTTCTATTCTCTGGGGACGACGTGCATAAGCCCGCCGGGGTTCTTTCTGGGGGCGAGAAAACCCGCCTCGCGCTTGCCACCCTGGTGGCGTCTCAAGCAAACGTATTGCTCCTCGACGAACCCACGAACAACCTTGACCCTGCGAGCCGTGAGGAGATTTTGAGCGCATTGCGGGGCTATGAAGGAGCGGTGGTGCTGGTGACCCACGATCCCGGTGCGGTGGACGCGCTAGAGCCGGACCGAGTGTTGCTGTTGCCAGATGCAGTGGAGGACCTGTGGAACGACTCGTATCGAGACCTCATCTCGCTGGCGTGATAGGCGTCTCGTATCCGCTGTGGCGGTAGGGCCGCGTTCTGCGCGCTACAGGGCGTCTTCCACCTCTTCGTCGGAAAGTTCGCCGCGACGTCTGGCCTGCGGGCGAGCGGGGTGAGAGTGATTGCTGGAGCGGTCGCGCGCCACCAAGAGCACCGCTCCCACGGGGGCCAGAGCCGCAAACACCCACCATTGGAAGGCGTATGCGAGGTGGGAGCCAAATGTGAGACTAGGCAGGGGAGTAGTGGGCATCTCGAGGTCTGTGCATTCTTCGCAGGGTACGACGACTCCGTAATGACTGGTGAGTCCATCCAAGGGTGCAATCTGCGCAGGAGTGATGCGAGTGGCCGAATCCCCTCTTTTGCCATCGTCTGGCTCCATGCCGCGTAGCACAATATCGAGGCGTACGTTCGTCGTGGGAACACGAGGAAACTCTTCGTCACGCGGCACCCAGCCCGCATTGACGAGCACCGTCAGTCCGCTCTCTGTACGGACATATGCAAGGGCTTGAGAACTGAGAATGCCATCCACGCGGCGGTTACGTAGCTCGGTATAGGACGCCGGTACAAATATTCCCTCAATCTGCACGCGTCGCCAGTCCAGCGCAGTCCCGGCTTCTGCTTGCGCGAGGGCCTCCTCCAGAGTCGCGAGGGAAGATCCACTTCCGGCGCGCTGCTGATCGATGGCCTGCGCGCGCGTCTCATGCCTGTCCCATTGCCACAGGCCCGCAAAAATAGATCCGACGGATACGGCCAGTGCCACCAGAAAAGTTGTTCCGTAGCGCCGCATACGTCCACTCTAGTCGTGGCGTGGTGCGGTTTTGGGGCGGGGTCCGCTACGGTCGAGACATGGCACGACACGTACTCATTACCGGGGCGAACCGCGGCATCGGTGCCGCCGTCGCCCAACGCTTTGTGGCGGCAGGTGACACCGTGAGCACCATTTACCGTTCGGGGGACCTTCCTGAGGGAGTGGATGGCGAGATCGGTGACATGACGGACACCGACTCCATCAACGCGGCGATAGATGCTTTAGAGGAGCGCCACGGGCGGGTGCGCGTATTGGTGGCCAATGCCGGGATCACGAAAGATGGTTTGCTCATGCGCATGTCCGACGAGGACTTCCAGCAGGTGATAGATGTCAACCTCACGGGAGTTTTTCGTTGCGTGCGTCGAGCCGTGCAGTCCATGATGCGCGAAAAGTATGGACGCGTGGCATTGATGGGTTCAGTAGTGGGCTTGTATGGCAACGCCGGGCAGGTGAACTACACCGCGGCAAAATCCGGCCTGGTAGGAATCGCGCGCTCTGTTACGCGCGAAGTGGGGGCACGAGGAATCACGGCAAACGTGGTCGCTCCGGGATTCATTAATACGGCTATGACCGCGGACCTACCGGAAAAAGTTGCCTCTCAGTATCTGGACGCCATTCCAGCCAAGCGTTTCGGTGAGGTAGACGACATTGCTGCGGTAACTCAATTTCTGTGCTCCGACGAAGCCGGCTACATCTCAGGTGCAGTGGTGCCTGTGGATGGCGGCTTGGGCATGGGCCACTAAGAAACGTACGTACGACACCGAGGGAGAGGCACGATGGGCATTCTTGAAGGAAAAAACGTTCTGGTGACGGGTGTGCTCACGGAAAGTTCCATTGCTTTCCATGTGGCACGGCTGTGCCAGGAACAAGGCGCCACTGTGCTCCTGACCGGCGTACCCAAAACCATGCGGATCACCCAAAGTATGGGCAGACGCCTTCCTGTCGAAGCGCAGGTCGTGGAACTAGACGTGACGGACCCCGAGCACATTGCCTCGCTGTCGAGTCGTGTACGGGAACATGTGCCGCATCTGGACGGAGTGGTGCATTCGATTGGTTTCGCGCCCCAGTCCGTGATGGGTGGCAACTTCATGTCGGGGGAGTGGACGGATGTGTCCACGGCCGTGCACATCTCTTCGTACTCACTCAAGGCGTTAGCCGAAGCTACGGTGCCTTTGATGCCCGACGGCGGTTCGATTGTGGGTCTCACGTTCGACGGACGCTACGCCTGGCCGGTGTACGACTGGATGGGAGTGGCGAAGGCCGCGTTCGAGGCCGTCTCTCGGTACGTGGCGCGTGACCTGGGTGCGCAGAAAGTGCGGTGCAACCTCGTGTCTGCCGGTCCCATCAAAACCACTGCCGCCAAGCACATCCCCGGTTTTGATCAGATGGAAGGAAACTGGTCGGAGCGTGCCCCACTCGGCTGGGATTCGTCCGATCCAGTGCCCACGGCACAGGCGGTGACAGCATTGCTCAGCGATTGGTTCCCTGCGACCACCGGATCCG
>WTKG01000174.1 GCA_011524475.1 Demequinaceae bacterium | reverse complement strand
GCATCGGAGTGCACCGGAATCTGGAGGGCAGCAGCAGCCGAAACAACTTCTCGAATAGGTTGAACTGCCCCTACTTCATTGTTGGCCCACATCACGGAGATCAACGCAATCTGGTGCCCATGGCGGTCAATTTCTTCTCGTAATGCGCCCATGTCTACGCGACCCACATCATCAGTGGGAAGAATGACCGCAGTCGCGCCATGATGCTCCGCAAGCCATCTCACTGAATCCAATACCGCGGGATGTTCCACCGCGGTCGTCACTACTCGAGTGAGCTCCGGATTAGCGTTCCGGCGGGCCCAATACATCCCCTTGATAGCGGCATTATCGGCCTCGGTCCCGCCCGATGTCCACACAATCTCTGAGGGGCGACACCCCACAGCACCAGCAAGATCCTCGCGTGCTTGTTCCACAACAGCACGCGCAGCACGACCGGCACTATGCAGGGACGAAGGATTTCCGACCGCACCGGAATGAAGCGTAAGCGCTGACTGCGCACTGGCGCGCATAGGCGCCGTGGCTGCATAGTCAAAGTAATGCGACATCTGGCGGAGTGTAGCCGACGAGTGCAGGTTCTAGCGTCCCTGAAGATGGGCGATGGTGGCCGGGATTACCTCGCGGAGGTCTCCTACGACCCCAAAGTCTGCAATCTCAAAGATGGGAGCGTCAGGGTCTGTATTAATTGCGACAATTGTTCCGGAAGCCTGCATACCTCCACGATGGTGAACTGCTCCGGAAAGCCCACACGCGACATATAAGGCAGGGGTCACTGTGGTTCCAGTTTGGCCGACCATGTGTTCGTGAGCGATCCATCCCTCGTCCGTAGCGTCGCGGGTTGCCCCTACCGCACCACCAAGCACCTGAGCCAACTGCTCCACAAGCGAGAAATCTCCCTCAGTGCCGCGCCCTCCACTGACCACGATGGGAGCTTCTGCCAGAGGAATGCCCTGCTGCTTCACAGATGTGCGAGACAGCACTGTGGTGTGAGGCTGCGTGAATTCGCACTCCACCGGAACCAGCGCTGCGCCAGCGGGCTCAGGCGAGGCCTGCGCCTGCGTGGTGTTGGGGCGTACCGCAACAATCGCGAGCGGAGTTTGAATAGCAGTTCGCACGTTCCACGTCGCAGAGAATACGGTCTGAGTGGTGACGATCTTCCCTTCATCCCAGGCCGCGGATGCTGCATCCACCACGATCCCCGCCCCCGTGCGGTGGGCGACATAAGCGAGAACTTCTTTCGTGGCGAAAGTAGAAATAGCCAGGAGCACCGAGGCCTCCCCCATCGCCGCGATCACCGCCTGAGCCATGAGTTCAGCCGTATACGTGCTCTGATCTGGAGCCGGCACATGACGAACCTCGCTCGCCCCATAACGGCCAAGTTCGTGACAGGCATCAGAGGAGGGTTCCTCCCCTATCCAGATACCAACAGGATCTCCCAAGCTCCGGGCAAGAGTGAGCGCTTCAAGGGTGCTCTGACGCACGTCTCCGCTTGTGTGTTCGACGAGAACAGCAATATGTGTCACGCAAACCCCCTGGTCTTCAAAAACTCTGCAAGCCGCTGTCCGCCATCTCCGGTGTCGTGAATAATTTCTCGGTTTTCTTGTGGCGGCCTGATCTGTGCTTCCAGTACGCGAGTGCCAGCTGCGTCTCGCCCCACACGCGCTGAGTCAACACCAATATCCGCGAGAGACCACGTCGTGACCTCAACTTTACGTGCCGCCATGATCATCTGGAAGTTGGGATAACGAGGGGTGTTCAGAGCATCCGTGACAGAGATAACCGCAGGCAGCGGAGCGGTGATTTCTTCGTGCACATCTGGGAGGTGCCGCACGATCGTGGCCCGCTCACTCTCAAGTTCCACATCGGATGCAAGCGTGAGAGCCGGCCATTCCAACTCTGCAGCCAACATGGTGGGAAGTAGCGACGTCATTCCGTCAAGAGCAGTCATTCCGGTCACCACCACATCCACATGGCGTTCCTGCTGAAGAGTGGTGACCGCCGCCGCGAGCACGCGTGCAGTACCGCGGACATCTGACCCCGCAATAGCGTCATCACTCACATGCACAGCATGATGCGCACCCAACTGCATGGCCTTACGCACAGCGGCAACAGCATCTGTGCCTCCTACTGTAAGTGCAGTCACCTCACCGCCATGTGCCTCGACCATGGTCAGGGCGGCTTCCACCGCATTCTCATCGAGCTCATTCATGGAGCCGTCGTCCGCTACTCGCGTGACTCTCTCATTCGTGAAAGATCGTTGAGATTGAAGGTCTGGAACGAATTTGACGCATACCACTACGTGCATATCGCAAGCCTACCCGGCGCCGAGGCAACGCATTTTCTAGAACAAAGCAGCAGACAACGCTCTGCGCGCATCTACAACCCTGGGGTCTTCTCCACCCACCACATCGAATAATTCCACGAGTCGTTCTCGGATGGTGTTACGGACCTCTGGGGTTCCCGAGGATGCCACATCCATGAGTCGAGCAAAGGCATCCTCTACCTTGCCTCCGAGCACATCGAGGTCGGCTACTTGGAGCTGAGCCTCCACATCATCAGGGCTCTGAGCGGCGGCAGCACGTACCTCTTCTGCGTTCATGTGCTGGGTACGAGACATTAACCGCACCTGGGCAAGTCCAGCCCGCGCATCTGTATCACGAGGATTTTCTTTCAATGCCTGCGAGTAGGCGCGCATCGCTTCCTCCAGATTCCCGCTCTCAATGGCATCAAAAGCTTGTTGATGCAAAGGCGGCAGGGGTGACGACTGAGCAGCAGCGTCACCTTCTTTATCCGAGGCCGCCTCAGCGTGACCCGATATCCCTGCCTGACGCGCGGCGGCTAACACTTGGTCGACAACATCAGCAATCTGTTCGGGGGTTGCATTTCCTTGGAACAGTGGCGCCGGTTGACCTCCAATGAGCGCCAGTGCCGCGGGAACCGCTTGGACCTGAAATGCCTGGGCAACTGCCGCATGAGTATGCGCATCCACAGATGCCGCCACAAAGGCACCCCCACGCTCCTGCGACACGGTTGCGAAAGTATTCTTGACCTCAACTGATGCAGGAGACGCCTCTGCCCAAAACGCGATAATCACCGGAACAGTGCTGGACTGTTGGATGATCGCCGCTGCATTTGCTTCGGTTACCTCTACGGTACTGACCCCAGGTGACGCCACCGCCTGTTCGCGCATGGGTGACCGCAAGGCAGACAAATCCACAGCGCCCGGCATGGAAAGGGCAGGTTCGGACATCGGTCTCTCTATCTACTTGGTCTTCACAGCAGTCAAAAAGTGGTCAGCAGCAATGATCTCGGGCAATACCTCGCTACCCTCCACCGGCACTCGGAACACAATAAAGTCACGATACGTGTACACGGCACGGTCTCGCAGGGTTCCGCTGAAGAGGGCACTGTCTCGCTTAGGGAGCGTCAACTGTGCCCCCGGAACGCTGAAGGTTGACGTGATAGTGATCGGGGCCAGCAAGAGGGCATCCCCTTCGTCAGTGAGGAACACAAAAGTTTCTTCAGGTCTCGCCTTCACGACATCCGTGTATGTACCGCCACGTGCCTTCGCTGTCCCCACAAGTGCCGCGCGGGCGGAAAACATTCGGTCTCGATATCCATCCGGCGCGAATGCGTCAGCGCTTTCAGAAGAAGAACCCTCATTGAGGATTTTCACATATAAATCAAGCGCATCCCCTGGAGTCATCACCAGACCTGAGGCATCAAGCGACATTTGTGAGGCACCCACGGAAAGCGAGGGCATCGCTGGCATGACGCCTCCTGGCAACATGCTGGCCCAATTACGTAATTCGTAATTGTCCTCCACGTTGTCCTGGACCCACATCATCACCAGCGGGGTGCTATCGGCGTCAACCGCTTCTGTCACCACTGTCTCTTATACACATC
>WTKG01000075.1 GCA_011524475.1 Demequinaceae bacterium | reverse complement strand
GGCGACAGCCGGCTCTCGTTTCGTAGCGAGCGTGACAGGCGGGCGTATGACGCGCTGGCGCGGCGAGGTTCTGGCGTGGAGGCCATTGCCCGTGAAGCTGGCCTGACGCAGGAAGAAGCTCGCGCAGCGTTAGGAATTCTTGAACTTGACGGGCATGTCGCTCACCTCCATGGGGTGTGGAAAAAGAAATAACGCACAACTCAAGAGCTATTTCCTCGGCCAGCACCGCAAAAATGCCTATAAAAGCCTCAAAAACACCCAAAAATGCGTGAAATATGTGACAAATGTGACAGAAGAGGTTGATTTGACGCGTGTGAACCTGCACAGTGGTCTGTATGAACGAGTGGAGCCCTGGGGGGCCTCTTGCCCGAGAGAGCGTTCTCTTGGCAGGGTTTTCAGACGAGCTGAGTGCACGTCGTGGCCTATCAGCACATACTGCACGCGCGTACATCTCTGATGTTTTGCACCTTGTTCGTCACGTAGCTCACCACCGTGACATGGAGGTAGGCCAAGGTTCCGATGTTGATGTATTGCTGGGTTCAGCAGAACTCGCAGATCTGCGTGCCTGGCTCGCCGCTCAGGTTGATTACGGTTTATCCCGCACCACGCTGGCGCGCCGAGGAGCGGCCGCACGAACGTTCTTTACGTGGGCGGTGGATGCGTCTTATCTCCCCCGTAATCCTGCGGAACGGCTGGCCTCTGGTCGCGTAGCGGTTACTGTTCCGGCTGTCCTTTCGGAATCTGATGTGGCGCGCATGCTGGATACTGCGAAGTCTCGCGCGCTCCAGAACCGTGACGCAGACCCATTCGTATGCCGTGACTGGGCTGTTGCTGAATTGTTGTACGCGACAGGTATGCGGGTCGGGGAACTCACTGGAATTGACGTCGAAGACGTGGATCTTGCGCACCGCACCGTGCGCGTCATGGGAAAAGGTCAGCGTGAACGCGTGATTCCCTTTGGCGAACCCGCTGCTGACGCTTTGGAGTTGTGGCGTGAGGCGCGTAGAGATCTGCCGCTCTTGGGAGAAAAAGGCGCCTTGTTTGTGGGGCGCCGCGGACGGAGGGCTAATCAACGTCAGGTGCGAGACGTGGTCAAAGCATTGGGTGCTGCGGTGGGAATTGATCACGTGGCACCCCACCTCTTGCGCCACAGTGCCGCCACCCACCTCGTTCATGGGGGCTCAGATTTACGTAGCGTCCAGGAGGTATTGGGGCACGCAAGCCTCACCACCACCCAGCGTTATACCCACGTTTCTGCACACCGTCTACGCGCAAGTTACGCGCTCGCGCATCCACGGGCATAGGAGGACTCGTCATGTCGAATCCACAGGTTTCCCGGGGAACACCCACGAGTGAGACAAAGTGGCAATCTGCCAGCACAAGCACGCTCGCTACTGCGGCACAGTGCGATCAGTGGTGGAAGGAGCTGCGTGGACGGCATCGCGCAAAATCTGCGCAGGCGCGCGAAGAATTGATCACGCATTACGCCCCGCTGGTAAACCGGATTGCGCACACGCTCATTGGCAAACTTCCCGATCAAGTCGAATTCGGTGACCTTGTGTCCTACGGATATATGGGGCTTCTTGACGCCGTGGAGCGTTTCGAACCAGAACGCGGATTCAAGTTTGAAACATATGCTGCGACCAGAGTCCGGGGAGCAATCATTGATGAATTACGGGCACAGGACTGGGTCCCTCGCTCGGTACGTTCGCGTGCGCGGTCAGTGGAGAAAGCCCGCCACGACCTGGAACAAAAATTGCAACGTACTGTGACCGACGACGACATTGCTGACGTACTGGAATGGAACATCAGTGAGGTCCGTACGGTACGTGCGCAAGTGTCGTTGAGCAGATTTGCGGCATTGGATGGGGGAGACGGTACGGAAAACTCTCATGTGCACGAGCGTTCTGCAGCATCGCTATGCGCTCCCAGTGCAGCAGAACCGCTGGAATCGCGGGCAACGTCTGAATTACTGGGGGAAGCCATCAGTCAGATGCGCGAGCGCTACCGTGACGTTCTACGTTTGTACTACTTCGAAGGCTTGACTCTCGCTCAGATCGGACACGTATTGGGTGTGACGGAATCGCGAGTTTCTCAAATTCATACACAGGCGGTGCGGGAGCTGCGTGAGCATCTCTCGACTGTGGACGCTTTCTCTTAAAACACGGGCAGGAGTCGTACTGGCCCAAACCCCGCGAGCACGTCCAACGGATTGACATATTCGCCTTCGAATCGCACTCCCCAGTGCAGACACGGGTCTGCGCAGTGCCAGTGGTCTTCCTCAAGAACGCCCACGACTTCTCCGCGACCTACGTGGTCTCCACGCGTCACGGTAGCTGTCACAGGTTCGAGGCTTGTGACAAGTCCAGATGGATGCTGGATCACGACCACTCCTCGCCCGGCTACAGGTGCCGCATACGTTATGGTCCCGTCGTCGGGAGCAAAAATTTCTGCACCGACCTCGCTCGCGAAATCAATTCCACGGTGTCCGGCGAGCCATCGTTCCGCTGGCCGATCAAACAGGGAAACAATCTGCGCGGCGTCTTCGGGAGGGTCGAGAAGATCATGCGTGCCAGGGGTGATCCCTGCAGATGCCTCCGTCATGACAAGAAACAGAGCGCTCATCAGTCCACTCACCAGCATCATCACGTGTACCCAAGGCGAGAGCAGTGACGGGGCGGGGCGGGCGCGCACGTGCGTGAGTCTTGGCGAGAAGAAAAAATCTCGCCGCTTCTGTGACCCACGTGTGCATACAAGAAATCAATTGGAGGCAAGGGGACATCGGTGAGAGAGAAAGATCCTTGCATTGGTGCATGGAACCAGGCAGGCGCACCCTTCAGGTAAGATTTTCACCAGCATCTAGAGAAATCTAGGTGACTTCACGAAGCCTCTCGTGGCCGTAGATGTGCATACATTGACGGCCATACCGGGAAGACGTGGTCCGGACAACAATCTGGTGTCCTTCCGGGTGGCTTCTAGGGATGTGGCCACCCGGTCACGTCGTCAACCACACCGGCGGGCTGCGTTCCGCCGCACACGGGCGTGAATTTCACGCTGAAGAGGAGCCGTCATGGCCGTTGTAACCATGCGCCAGATGCTCGATGCAGGTGTCCACTTTGGTCACCAGACGAGTCGCTGGAACCCCAAGATGAAGCGCTTTATTTTTACGGAGCGCAATGGCATTTACATTATCGATCTCCAGCAGTCCTTGGAAAAAGTCGAGGATGCTTTTACCTTTATCCGCGACACTGTTGCTCACGGTGGTTCGGTCTTGTTTGTGGGCACGAAGCGCCAGGCGCAGGAGTCCATTGTCGAACAGGCCAAGCGCGTCGGGATGCCCTATGTCAGCGAGCGTTGGCTGGGAGGAATGCTCACGAATTTCCAGACGGTGAGCAAGCGGGTTGCGCGTTTGAAAGAACTCGAAGAAATCGATTACGACGATGTCGCCGGTTCCGGCCGTACTAAAAAAGAACTGTTGAACCTCCGCCGCGAGATGCTGAAGTTAGAGAAGTCACTTGGCGGAATTCGGGACATGACCAAGACCCCCTCGATTGTGTGGGTGGTGGACTCCAACAAGGAACACCTCGCCGTCGAAGAGGCGAGCAAATTGGGTATTCCCGTGGTGGGAATCCTCGACTCTAACTGTGACCCTGACAAGGTGCAGTACGGAATACCCGGCAACGACGATGCGATCCGTTCTGTGGGTCTGCTTACGCGCGTCGTGGCAGATGCTGTGGCAGAGGGTCTCAAGCAGCGTGCCGCAGCGGCTGTTGCCGGTGACGCAGATGCTGAGGACGCAGAGCCGTTAGCGGAGTGGGAGCAAGAACTACTCGACGGTGCTTCAGAAGATTCTGCACCTGCGGCGGAGGGCGCTGCGGAGGTAGACGAGGACAAGCCTGCGGCGAAGAAGTCGGCTGCCAAGAAAGCTCCCGCGAAGAAGGCTCCTG
>WTKG01000092.1 GCA_011524475.1 Demequinaceae bacterium | reverse complement strand
CGTCGTCGTAGGAGGCGTCGTCGTAGGAGGCGTCGTCGTAGGAGGCGTCGTCGTAACAATCTGAGTGAAACACACAATCCAGTGTGAAACCGTAGGGGTTTGCCCGCCGTTGTTTACCGGCGCCGCATACTGGGACCCGACAGAAGGATTAAGCACCACATTATTAGCTGGCCCTCCCTTCACAACCAGAAGGGAATAGTCGACACCAGAGACCGACTTCAGAACGACCGCTTTATTGGAATTGGCAAGACTGCCGTAAGAATTAGAAGCACCGGGAGGGTCAACTTTGATGCACGTAGACCCGTCACCAAGCCAGGAAGCCCACTGGGAAGGCTGGTTTGCTTTGTTCCCCGTCGGCTGGGAGCCGCCCGAAGCGCTTGCCGCCGCGCCACCGGCAAAAATCGCAACTGCAGAAAGGGCAAAAATTCCCGCAAGTGCTGTCACGTTGGACCTGGTCCATAGCCGTCTCAATACAGCGTTCATCTGACACCCCTCCGCCCCACGCGACTCACCAATCGGATGCGCGCCACAACAAAAATCTTTATGTGAAGTTTTTCACATGTTTTGTGTGACTTTTGTCACATAACCACTAAGGCAAGGTAGCCCCTCTCGAGAGAAACCGCAACTAGAAGGAGGGCACCGAGGGATGTATGTGCCTTTTGTCCCATTTAAAGGCGGTGTGATGTGCGCTTTAGACGGATGATTTGTCTCGACGGCGCTTTTGCTCTGCTGGGTCCGGTACGGGCACTGCGGCAATCAAACGCTGGGTGTACTCATGTTGAGGATCCCCCACGATCTGAGCCGTGTCCCCTTGCTCCACGATGCGCCCTTGCTTCATCACCGCAATGCGATCCGACAACTGCTCCACCACAGCAAGGTCGTGGCTAATAAAGAGGCAGCCAAATCCGTGTTCGCGCTGAATCGCAACAAATATCTCCAACACCCGGGCCTGAACGGAGACGTCTAACGCAGACGTGGGCTCATCTGCGATGAGCAACTTAGGTTCCAGCGCAAGCGCGCGAGCAATCCCGATGCGTTGTCGCTGACCTCCAGAAAGCTCATGCGGGTAACGAGTCCGGTACGACTGCGGAATCTCTACTTGATCAAGGAGTTCGCCCACCCGCCGGGTCCGTTCAGAACTACTCATCCCTGCAAGTTTGAGAGGTTCTGCAACGGAAATCCCAATAGGCCATCGCGGATTCAAAGAAGAGCCGGGGTCCTGGAACACAATGGAGAAGTCTTTGCGTAACGTGGCCAAATCCCGCCGATTGATCGCGGCCATGTCCCGACCCACGACATGCAACGAGCCCTCATGCACGGGCAAGAGCCCTACAGCGCAACGCCCTACCGTGGTCTTGCCCGAACCGGACTCCCCCACCAGAGACACGATTTCACCCTCACGGATATTCAAATCAATGCCGTGCACAGCCCGAAAAGCGGGGGTAGAACCATTTTTGGGGTACTCGATGACGAGATCTTTAGCGTCAAGTGCCAGCGCTGCCTCGCGAGGAACCCTGTGAGCATTCTTTTTCTTGAGGGTGGACCCCAGGTGCGGGACGGCGCCAAGTAGTTTTTTCGTGTATGGATTGGTGGGACGTTCGAAGATTCCTCGAGCTGTGCCTTTTTCGACGATCCGGCCGTCTTTCATCACCAGGATGCGGTCAGCCATGTCTGCCACCACGCCCATGTCGTGAGTAATGAGCACAATTCCGGCGTTAATACGGTTCTTGAGGTCACGGATGAGATCGAGAACTTCAGCCTGCACTGTCACATCTAGTGCTGTCGTGGGTTCGTCCGCGAATAGCAATGCCGGATCGCAGGCCAATGCCTGAGCAATCATCGCCCGCTGTCGCATACCTCCCGAGAGTTGGTGAGGGTACGAATCAAATCTTTTCTCCGGGTTCGGGATTTCCACCAACCGCAATAACTCCACAGCACGTTCCCGTGCTTCGTCTGGCTGGAGGCCCATATGTTGGCGAAGCACCTCCACGATCTGGAACCCCACGGTGTACACCGGGTTCAACGCAGTCATCGGTTCTTGGAAAATTACTCCCACTTGAGAACCCCGCACCTGTGAAAGTGCACCCTGGGACAACCCCACCAGCTCACGGCCACGCAATTTAGCGGAGCCACGGTGACGCCCATTGCGGGGCAGCAGCCCAATCATGGCCATGGAGGACTGGGTCTTGCCGGAACCAGATTCCCCCACAATCGACACCACCTCACCCGCCTTCACCTGGTAGGTGAGATCGATCGCCGCAGGAACCCATTCTCCGTCCACAAAGAAGTCCACGCCGAGGCCGTCAACCTCCAGCACCTTTTCGCCTTTAGTGATCTCATGGCCCGCTCCCACCACTGGAACATCAACAGCAGGCGCACCTTCGTGGGTGGCGGAGAGTACCGGCTTGCGGGGGGTCATGAACCTACCTCCGACTCATTTTTCGCAGAGGCTTCTTTCGCGAAGTCGCGCGCCTTGGGGATGCGTTTTTGGCGCGGATCGAAGGCGTCGCGTAAACCGTCACCAATCAAGTTGATGGTAAGAGCGAGCGTAATGATGAATAGCCCCGGCCACCAGAACAACCACGGCCGCGTGGCGAAGGCACTGGAATACTCCGAGATGATGGTTCCGAGTGAAACGTTGGGGAACTGAATACCAAAGCCGAGGAACGACAGCGCCGCTTCCAAGATGGTCGCGGCCGCCATGAGCAATGTCGCGTTCACAATCACCACTCCCATGGCGTTCGGCAAAATATGCCGGAACATGATGGAACGGTTACTCGCCCCCGCCACTTTGGCCGCGTCCACGAACTCGCGTTCACGCAAGGTCAAATACTCCGCTCGCACCAGCCTGGCGAGCGCCGGCCACAGCAGCAAGCCCAACGTGAGTCCAAAGAACCACGGCGCGGTGGGGTCAATCGTGACGCCCAGCACCGTAATGTCGCGCACCGCAAGCGACAGGCCCACCACCGATGCAACCACCAGGGTCGGAATCGCCAACACCACCTCGGTGGCACGCATCAAAATGTTGTCGAGACGCCCGCGGTAATAACCCGAGAAAGCCCCCACCACCACACCAATGGTCGTGGAGACCAAGCCCATAATCACCATTACCAAAACAGAGACCTGAGCCCCCTGCATGACTCTGGCAAAGATGTCACGGCCAATTTCGTCCTGACCAAACGGATGGTCGCCAAATACCAGACGGCCATCAACCCAACCCATCGTGGGGGCACCAAACTCATTGACAATGTCATTGGTTTCGTTGTGGTCCCATTTCCACCATCCCGGAATAGGCCCTACCCCAATGGACGTGAACACCACAAGGAACATGACCGCCAAGGCAATCGCGGCTCCCATGGCCGCGCGGTGACGAATGAATCTTCGCCACACTATGCGCCCGACGGACAAACCCTCATCGGTCGTTTCGAGGGAATCCTCGCCGTCGATCTGGTCGATTACTTCCTTCCTGGAAGAGTTCTGACGGGTCATGAGTCGACTCGAATTCTGGGATCGAGGGTCGCGTACAGCACGTCCGCAATCACGTTCCCAATCACTAACAGGATTCCCGTCACAAGAAAGTAACCCATCATCACATTCGTGTTCACTTCATGGAGGGCATCAATGAACAGGCGGCCCATGCCATTCCAGCCAAACACGGTCTCTGTAATGACGGCTCCTCCCACCAAGCTGGAAAGGTCCACAGGGATAATTGTCGCCATGGGGATGAGGGCGTTACGGAATCCGTGTCGCATCACCACCACCCGCTCCGGCAGGCCTTTGGCGCGTGCGGTACGAATGTAGTCAAGATTCATGACTTCCAGCATGGAGGCCCGCATGTAGCGGCTGTAGGCGGCTAGGGAGATCAAGATGATCGCGATAATCGGCAGCACGATGTGGGTATAGGTATCGATCGTGCCAATCCAAAAGTTCGTATTCTGCGACAGTTGGG
>WTKG01000030.1 GCA_011524475.1 Demequinaceae bacterium | reverse complement strand
TGCCCGCCGCACCCTGCTCACCCTTGCGATTACCGTTGCCGTGTTTGTGGTGTGGGACATCATCGGCATTCAGATGGGGATTTTCTTTGTGGGGGATGCCCCGTACCTGACCGGCGTGCACGTGGCACCTGAATTGCCTATCGAAGAACTGTTGTTCCTCACGTTATTGACGTATCAAACCTTGCTGTTGTGGCGGGCCTTTGTGAAACGTCGGGAAGGAACGCAGGCGCCCTCATGACGTACGTGGTTATGGCGAGTGTGATTCTTGCCATCATCGTTGCCGCCTCGTGGCCCGTGCTGAGACGAGTGGGATTCTCTGCTGTGTGGTGGACGCTGGTGGTGCTTATAGCGTTGACGCTCGTGTTCGACAACATGATCGTGGGATTCGGGATTGTGGGATACGACGATGCATTGATCTCGGGAATTCGCGTGCCCTTTGCGCCGATAGAAGACTTCAGTTACGCGATCGCGGCAGCGTTTATGGTGCCTGCGGTATGGATCGTGCTGGGCTCCAGGAAGCAGTAGCCATGTTCACGTCAGTGCTGATGGCATCGCGGCCAATTTCGTGGATTAACACGGCCTTCCCCTTCGCGGCTGGGTACCTCATGGTCACGCGGGAAATCGACACGCTTTTTGTGGTGGGAACGGTGTTCTTTCTCATTCCCTACAACCTGCTGATGTACGGAATCAACGACGTGTTCGACTACGAGTCCGACCTGGCGAATCCGCGCAAAGGTGGTATCGAGGGAGCTGTTGCGGATCGCACCCGCGCCGCACAGGTGCACCGCGCAATCCTGCTGTGGTCACTGCTCAGCGTGGTGCCTTTCTCCGTCTGGATGATGACGTTAAGTGACGCCGCAGCGGCGGCTACGTTGGCTCTGGTGATAGGAACCGCGGTGGCATATTCGGCCCCCGTGCTCCGTTTCAAAGAACGCGCCTTCCTCGACTCTGCGACCTCCGCGACGCACTTTGTGGGCCCCTTGCTCTACGGACTGGTGGCAGCCCACGCCGATCTGGGGTCCGCGTGGGTGTGGCCCATTCTTGCGGCGTTCTTCTTGTGGGGGATGGCGAGCCATGCGCTGGGAGCAGTGCAAGACATCCAGGCAGATCGTTCCGGAGGCATCGGGTCCGTCGCAACAGTGATCGGTGCACGCAGCACCGTCCGGCTGTCTGTGGCCCTCTATGTGGCGGCAGCGGTGCTGTTGTTAGCGCTCCCGTGGCCCGGGATGCTCGCGTCAGTGTTGCCGCTTCCATACGCAGTGTCGGCGGCACGATTCTGGAACATTGATGATGCCCGTGCCCCTGACGCCCACGGGGCGTGGAAAACATTTTTATGGCTGAATCAGCCCGTAGGTTTTGTGGTGACCATGCTGCTGATTGCCGTGTGGAACGGCTGGCTCTAAGAACGATTCACCAGCGGTGACAAGCCTCGGCTGCGCTCCTCCGGGTCCGGCAAGCCACACGTTTCCAACCAGTTAGCCAACAACCGATGGCCGCCTTCTGTCAGCACGGACTCGGGGTGAAACTGGACTCCATGCAAGGGCACTTCCCGATGTTGAAGCCCCATAATGACGCCCGAGGCAGTGCGTGCGGTGACCTCAAGTGCGGGCGGCACAGTGTCGGGTTCCACTGCTAGCGAGTGATAGCGCGTAGCGGTGAAGCGCTGGGGAAGCCCGGCAAGTACGCCAGCCCCGTCGTGCTCGACTGTGCTGGTTTTTCCATGCATGAGTTCCGGCGCATGGGATACGGTAGCTCCGTAGACCTCGGCAAGGGCCTGATGGCCTAAACACACACCCAACATGGAGACCTTCGCGTCAGCGCATGCGCGAATCACGTCCATGGAGGCTCCTGCGTCCGCTGGGGTTCCGGGACCAGGGGACACCAACACGCCATCGGCACGGGCAATGACGTCAAGGTCCACGGCATCGTTGCGCACCACCGTAGTGTCCGCGCCCATGTGCCGCAGGTACCCCACGATTGTGTAGACAAAAGAGTCGTAGTTGTCGACTACCAGAATGGATGCCATCACTACCCCGTCACGGTTTGTTGTTGGAACGGAAGTAAAGGTGCCACCCAGGGAAATACCCATTCAAAGAGCACAAACACGAGGGCCACGAAGACCGCAAGCACCACAAGAATCCGAACCCATAAAGGGCCAGGCACCAGTCCCCACAAAAATGCGTACATTACGACGCCTCCTGAACGGTGGCGCTGCCCACGATTTCCGGTGGAACGCCATCCTCGACCGCGGCCCAATAGGACAATTCTGCGTGAACGATGTAGCGCTCGGCGGCGGAATAGCGAGGGTGGCACGTAGTCAAGGTGAGGTAACGCTTGGTGGGGGCGGCTGTCGGGGCATAGGGATCCGGGCGAATTGCCTGGATGTAATTGGGTTTCACGATGTAGGAATCCGTGACCTCATAGACATACCAGACGCCTTCCGTGCGAATCACGATGGCATCACCGGTCTTCAACGTCTGGATGTCTGTGAAGGGTTTTCCATACGTGGTGCGGTGACCGGCAATAGCAAAGTTTCCCACCTGGCCCGGCAACTCAGTATCGGGATAGTGACCAATCCCCTTGGGGTCCAAAACCCGGGCACGGGACACGCCTTCGCTAATGGGCTTTACATAGTTCTCGCCCCACCGGGGCACGTAGATGGTGGCAAAAGTTTCGGCAATAGCGGCCCGAGAAGGCACCGGTGCGTCGTCCGTGCGCATCTGCTCTTCCGACAGCACGTTGACGGTGTTGGCCGGATCTTCTACCTCTTGAAGAAGCGCGTCAACCGTAAGGGGCTCGTCCCATTCCTCACCCAAGGCCGTCACAAAACCTGCCTGTTCGCGCGAGGCGCCGATGTCTGTCCAGAACAATTGCCACACCACCATGAGGCCAAGCAGGACTCCTGTGGTGAGAAGAAGTTCTCCGGTAACAAAGACGGGAGAGACATTCCAGCGCCGCGAAGCGGGGCGAGCCCGATGCCTACTCATACACACAGACTATGACATCTGGTGAAGTGAGGCCCCCTCGCGCGCGAACCCCGGTAGTCTGGAACACGGGTGCATGCGCGCCGTCAACCAAGGAGGATTCGTGGCTGTTTCCAAGAAACGCAAGAAGTCAGAGGCGGTGCGAGTGACCGCGCCCAAGAAGCCCTCTGCGAATCCGCCGTGGTTGGTGCCCACCATGGGAACACTGTTGATTCTTGGCCCGTTGTGGATCATCGCGTACTACATCGGAGCGGAGATTCCGTTCATGTCGGACCTCGGGGTATGGAACCTGGCCATCGGGTTTGGAATCCTTACCGCTGGGTTTGTACTCCTGACCCGGTGGCGGTAACCAAAATTACACCAGTGTAGTTATCCCCATGTTTGTCCACATCGGGGGATAGTTTTATTGGCGAGCCTTAAGGGTGCGGTCTGCCTGCGTCAAGAAAATCCAGGTAGCCACTGCACCGCCGATGGCGCCGCCCAGGTGCCCTTGCCAGGAGATCCCGGCCACGAACACACCCACGACGAGCCAGGCGCCTGCCTGGATCATCAATGCATTCACGTTCGCTTTCACCTTCCGCGACATGAGGATGTAGGCCACAATCACGCCAAACACGCCACCGGATGCTCCCACGTGCAAAGAGACTGCGGGGGCCAGCAGCATAATCGCGACTCCCGCGGCGATCACCGCGGTGCCATAAATGGTGAGGAACCGCCACAGCCCCAGCCCGCCTTCTACTTGCCTGCCAAACACCCACAACATCAGCATGTTGAGCCCGATGTGCAGAATGAAACCGGTGTCGTGCACGAATGCGGAGGTGATCCATCGCCAGGGCTCTGTGAGAGCGAGTGCTGGAATAAAGCCGAAGGTGAGCTGCCATTGCGCCCCGCCCATTACTGCAATGCCATACAGATAGAAAGCAATGTTGGCGCCGATCAGGGAGAACGTTGCCAGCGGCCTTCGGAGTGTGACCTTGAATCCGAGATTGTTCACCACCGGTCAGGCGCTGGCCTGGTGCTTCTGTACGCAGTCTACACATACATAACCCACGGGAG
>WTKG01000180.1 GCA_011524475.1 Demequinaceae bacterium | reverse complement strand
CCCCCTGGCAGAAGCCTCAGATTTGGTTGCTCAAGCGCAAGAGACTTTGGAAGAAGAAGACGCAGAACTGCTGGAATCCGTGGTGGAACTTGGGGACCGGCTTACTCGCGAGTTAATGGTGCCGCGCACGGACATGATCACTATTGCGTCTGGCACGCAAATGAGGCGGGCGATGCGGCTGTTCATTCGCTCTGGTTTTTCTCGTATCCCTGTAGTGGGGGAATCCACGGACGATCTTCTCGGAGTGGTGTACCTCAAGGACGTGCTCGCACATACGTGGGGCCTGGGGGAAGGGCGGCTCGAAGAACCGGTGGATGCCTGCATGCGGGAGCCACTCTTTGTCCCGGAATCCGTGCCAGCAGATGACTTGTTGCGGATTCTTCAAACTGGAGAGAGCCACGTAGCGATTGTGGTGGATGAGTTTGGCGGGGTGGCTGGTCTGGTCACTATCGAAGACGCTCTAGAAGAAATCGTGGGCGAACTTCATGACGAGCACGACGTTGCGGCTGCAGAAGCCAAGGCACACGAAGACGGTGGATACCTCGTGCCGGCACGCATGGACTTAGAGGAATTTGGAGAATTGCTCGGAGTAGAAATTGATGACGAAGAAGTGGAGACTGTCGCGGGCTTGCTCACCAAGGCCGCGGGAAGGGTTCCGATTGAAGGAGCTTCTGCCACGGCACATGGGATCGTGTTGACGGCACATAAAGTGGCAGGTCGACGTAAGGCGTTGGCGTGGATACTTGCAGAGCACGAAGGCGCTCAATCCTCGCACACTTCCCGGAAGAAAAAATCGTGACTTCTTCCGAACATCGCAGCGGATTCGCTGCTTTTGTGGGCAGGCCGAATGCGGGGAAGTCCACGCTTATGAATGCCTTAGTGGGGTCCAAAGTCGCGATCATGTCCGACCGTCCACAAACAACACGCCGCGCAATTCGAGGCATTGTGAATCGAGATGATTCCCAACTCGTGATCGTGGACACTCCTGGCCTTCACAAGCCGCGCACATTGCTGGGAGAGCGTCTTAACGACCTTGTGCGCACCACTCTCGCAGAGGTAGATGTCATAGGTTTTTGCCTCCCCGCAACTGAAAAAATTGGCCCAGGAGATACCTGGATTGCCCGTGAACTTTCTTCAGTGCGCGCTCCCGTCGTCGCAATTGTCACCAAGACGGATGCGGCTTCTCCAGAGCGTGTCGCAGAGCATCTTCTTGCAGTGCAGTCGCTAGGGGATTGGGCAGAAATCATCCCGGTATCCGCGGCTCACGGCACGCAAGTGGACGTTCTTGCAGACTTGCTGGTGAATCATCTTCCCGCAGGTCCGGTGCTCTACCCCGACGGAGAGCTTACCGATGAACCAGAGCACGTTCTCATCGCAGAGTTTGTGCGCGAGGCGGCACTGGAAGGTGTCCGCGAGGAGCTGCCGCACTCGCTGGCGGTGCAGGTGGAAGAAATTGTTCCGCGGCACGGAGCGCCCGGCGAGGAGCTGGGCCCGGACGACGTGGCGGAGGTGCGAGTCACTCTTTATGTGGAACGGGATTCGCAAAAAGGGATCATCATCGGGAAGAAGGGTGCTCGGCTGAAGAACATCGGGACAACTGCACGCACTCAGATATCTGCGCTCTTAGGCCGCAAGGTGTTCCTTGATCTCCACGTGAAGGTGGCCAAAGATTGGCAGAGTGACCCCAAACAATTGGGACGCTTGGGTTTTTGAGAGGAGCATCACATGGCGCGCAGGCTCATTCGTAGAGTCGCAGCGGAGGATCTTCGTAAAGATCTGTCAGGTAAGACATACATTGTCACGGGGTCAAATTCCGGTGTAGGCCTCGAGACCACGCGTCAACTGATCACGCAAGGCGCTCATGTGGTGATGGCGGTGCGCCGGCCGGAGGCGGCTCAGGAGGCGGCCACCGGCTTCGAGGGTCTGCGTGGCAGCTATTCGATCGAGAACGTAGACGTGTCTGATCTTGCAAGTGTGCGTGACTTCACTGAACGCATTCGTGCACAGCACCCCCGCCTTGACGGCTTGGTGTGTAACGCCGGTGGAGTGATGTTTGGCTCAGAAGCAAAGTATTCCAAAGACGGCTTGGAAATGACGATGGCAGTCAACTTCTTCGGTCACTTTTTGATGACGGAGTTGTTGCTTGATCTCTTGACGAAGACGAAGGGCTCGCGATGGCTAATCGTGAGTTCAGTAGTGCATGCGGGAAGCCCCAAGAACCGCCCGCAGGTACACCTGGAAGACCTCGCCCATAAGGAACGGTCATACAACGGATTCTCGGCGTATGCGGATGCCAAGGTGGCAGGTGTGTTGTATGCGCAAGAACTCGCGGAGCGGGTAGGCGCCAAAGGGCCCTTCACGGCATCTGTACACCCAGGCTGGGCTCGCTCCAACTTTGGAAGTGGGGGCAATGCGATGATCCGTGCGGCCATGGCACTCATGCGCCCGTTTACCCGCACCATGAGCGACTCGAATGAAGATTCAGCGCAGACATCACTGCACGTGCTGCTGTCGGATGAGGCCCTTCAGTATCCGGGTGCATATTTCAGTCAAAGCAGTGTTCTGTACCGGGACCCCGGCTACCGCAATGGGGGCTGGCCCACGGAGACCCCGAATCCGCATGCACGCGACATGGATGTGGCGCGGGAATTGGTGAGGTGTAGTCGCGACATCGTTGGTTTATAGCCGCAACTTTGAGTCAAGACATGGGCTACTCTGATTCCATGCGTGCACTGCAGCACCTGCTGCTCCTTCGTTGCCGTGACGAGGCTTAGTTCCTGAGCCGGTCCCTCGTCGCGGCGCTTGGCATGCCGGACCACAAGATCTCAGACGAAGGACACGACAGATGACCAGCACGCATTACATGGGTGGCCCGCAACGGCCGAGCGGTATGCCCATTCACAAATACGCCCCGTTCCATGAACAGATTCAGGTGGAACTTCCCGACCGTACGTGGCCTACCCGACGCATAGATAAAGCGCCTCGGTGGTGTGCGGTAGACCTCCGTGATGGCAATCAGGCTTTGATTGAACCGATGAACCCTGCGCGCAAGCTCCGCATGTTCGAACTTCTTGTGCAGATGGGGTACAAGGAGATCGAAGTAGGTTTCCCCAGCGCCTCGCAAACGGATTTTGACTTTGTGCGCCAACTGATCGAAGAAGACCGTATTCCGGATGATGTGACGATTCAGGTGCTCACTCAAGCCCGCGAACATCTCATTGAACGCACCTTTGAGTCGCTCAAGGGGGCGGCAAGCGGAGTGGTGCATTTTTACAACTCCACCTCCGTGTTGCAGCGCGAAGTAGTCTTCCGTGCAGACCAAGACGCCATCCAAGACATCGCCACCAACGGCGCGCGTCTGTGCCAAAAGTTTGAGGACACCGTTCCGGGCACGAATATTTTTTATGAATACAGCCCCGAGTCGTACACCGGCACGGAACTCGAATACGCCGTGCGGGTGTGCAATGCGGTGATGGATGTCTTGAAGCCGTCCCCTGACCGCAAGATGATCATCAACTTGCCGGCGACAGTAGAGATGGCGACCCCGAACGTCTATGCAGATTCGATCGAGTGGATGCATCGCAGACTTGAGTATCGCGACAATGTGGTGCTGAGTCTGCACCCGCATAACGACCGAGGAACTGCCGTTGCCGCCGCCGAATTGGGATACCTTGCGGGCGCGGACCGTATTGAGGGATGCCTGTTTGGCAACGGTGAGCGCACGGGAAATGTGGACCTCGTGACCTTAGGCATGAATATTTTTAGCCAAGGCATTGATCCACAGATTGATTTCTCTGACATTGACGCGATTCGCCGCACAGTGGAGTACTGCAACCAAATTCCTGTGCATCCCCGCCACCCGTGGGGTGGGGACCTGGTGTTCACCGCTTTTTCGGGGTCCCACCAGGACGCCATCAAAAAGGGCTTCGAAGCTATGGACGCACAGGCGAGCGACGCAGGCGTGAGTCGCGACGATCTCACGTGGGCTGTGCCGTATCTTCCCATTGACCCCAAGGATGTGGGACTGTCTCTTATACACATCTGACG
>WTKG01000135.1 GCA_011524475.1 Demequinaceae bacterium | reverse complement strand
ACGTCAGCATCTGGAACTGAGCCGCACTCTGGCGCAGCGCCTAAATTCCCGTTACGGGGAAGGCACGTGTGTGGTTCCTGAGCCGTACATTGTGAAAGAGACCGCGAAGATTTTTGATCTTCAAGAACCGGGTTCGAAAATGTCTAAATCTGGGAGCCCCTCGGGAATCATCGAATTACTGGATGATCCGGCGGTGACCCGCAAACGCATTATGTCTGCAGTCACGGACTCGGATTCATCTATCCGGTTCGACCCGGAAGAGAAACCGGGCGTCTCCAATCTTTTGACGATCTTTGCAGCATTGACGCACCAGTCTGTTGATGACGTGGCAGCGTCCTACGAAGGTCAAGGCTATGGTGCGCTCAAGAAAGACGTTGCCGAGGCTGTGACAGATTTTGTCTCTCCGATACGCGGCAAAGCCTTGGAATGGCTCGACGCCCCAGAGGAGTTGGACGCCGTACTGGAACGAGGTGCGGACCGTGCGCGTGAATTGGCTCAGGTCACCCTAGAGCGGGTACGTGACCGTATTGGGTTGGTTCCTCCTGCCGCCTAGTCACCTATACCCGTACGTGTGACGTACGGGTTCTGTGCGTGAGCGACTACACGTTTCCCGTGGTGAGAGCTTTCTTCACTTCAGATATCGCCTCAGTGACCTGAATGCCTCGAGGGCAGGCATCGGTGCAGTTGAATACGGTGCGGCACTTCCATACCCCGGCACGGTCGTTCAAAATTTCCAGCCGGTCCCATTCGCCGCTGTCGCGGGAGTCAAAGATGAAGCGGTGAGCACCAATGATCGCCTGTGGTCCGAAAAACTGGCCATCAGTCCAAAACACGGGGCAACTTGAGGTGCAGGCGGCGCACAGAATGCACTTTGTGGTGTCTTCGTATCGTGCCCGTTCTTCTGGGGTTTGGAGTCTTTCCCGTTCAGGGGTCTCCCCGGCAGGCATCAGGAATGGCATGATTTCGCGATACGAGGCGAAGAACGGCTCCATATCTACAATGAGGTCTTTTTCGACAGGGAGCCCTTTGATGGGTTCCACCGTCACAGGCTGGGCAAGATTCAGATCTTTTAGCAGCACCTTGCACGCGAGCCGGTTTTTGCCATTGATGCGCATAGCGTCACTGCCGCACACTCCGTGGGCACAGGAACGCCGGAAAGCGAGAGAGCCGTCATGTTCCCATTTGACCTTGTGAAGTGCGTCAAGAACACGGTCTGTGGCGTGCATGTCGACGGTGAATTCGTCCCAGTATTCTTCGCCGGGCGCGTGTTCCGGGGTCCCTTCCGGGTTGACACGCTGGATTTTCAGACGCACCCGTAGTGGCGGAGCGTCAGACGATGGTGCAGTGTCTGATGTAGCAGTCATGTCAGTCTCCTAGTAGGTGCGTTCCATGGGTTGGTATTGCGTGACGACCACCGGCTTTGTGTCTACCTTCACGTTGTGTTCGTCAGGGTAAGCCATCGAATGGACCATGAAAGTGTCATCGTTCCGTTCAGGGAAGTCTTCTCGGTAGTGCCCGCCGCGGCTTTCCGTGCGCCAGAGAGCACTTGCAATAATCACATCAGACAAGTCCAACAGGAATCCTAATTCCACGGCCTCAAGCAGGTCTGTGTTGTAGCGTGCACCGCGGTCGTGGATAGCCACCTGAGCGTATTGTTCTCGTAGTGTGGCGACGTCCTGCTGCGCTTCGGTGAGCGATTCTTCTGTGCGGAACACCTGTACGTTACGGTCCATTGTCTCTTGCAAGGCAGAACGAATATGGGCCACGCGAGTGGATTCACCCGACGTTCCCACCGTCTCACGCAGGCGCTCTATTCGTGAGGTAAGGCTTGCGGCGGCATCGTCAGCCATGGGGGGCAACTCCGCTTGCGCCGCGTATTCCGCAGCGGCGATACCTGCGCGTCGTCCGAACACGTTGATGTCCAGCAATGAATTTGTTCCCAGGCGATTGGCTCCGTGAACGGACACGCACGCACACTCACCAGCGGCGTATAGGCCTGCGACCACATCGGTGTTGTTGCGTAGTACTTCTGCCTTCACTGTGGTGGGGATGCCTCCCATCGCGTAGTGAGCCGTGGGGTACACCGGTACCGGTTCGTTGTGTGGCTCCACGCCTAGATAGGTGCGGGCAAATTCGGTGATGTCGGGAAGCTTGGCGTCTATCACCTCGGGGTCCAGGTGTGTCAGATCAAGGTGCACGTAGTCTTTGTTCGGGCCACATCCACGTCCTTCACGCACCTCGTTGGCCATTGCTCGGGCCACCATGTCACGGGGGGCGAGGTCCTTGATGGTGGGAGCGTAACGCTCCATAAAACGTTCTCCTGAGGCATTGCGCAGGATCCCTCCCTCGCCGCGCGCCGCTTCGGACAGGAGGATCCCGAGCCCTGCGAGCCCGGTGGGGTGAAATTGGAAGAACTCCATGTCTTCTAATGGCAACCCTGCCGCGTATGCGATGGCCATTCCGTCGCCCGTGAGGGTGTGGGCATTGGAGGTGGTCTTGTAGACCTTTCCTGACCCTCCGGTAGCCATGATCACGGACTTTGCTCGGAAGGTATGTATCTCACCTGTGGCGAGTTCTAAGGCAAGCACGCCGGCCACGGATACGGGAGTTCCCGGCGCTGCTTTCTGAGGGTCTGTGTCGAGTAGCAACTCCAGCACGTAATACTCGTTGAAGAATTCGACTTCTTGTTTGATGCACTGTTGGTACAAAGTCTGCAGGATCATGTGGCCAGTGCGGTCCGCGGAGTAACAGGCGCGTCGCACGGCGGCCTTCCCATGGTCACGGGTATGACCGCCAAAGCGTCGCTGGTCAATGCGTCCGTCGTCTGTTCGGTTGAAGGGAAGTCCCATCTTTTCGAGATCAAGGACAGCATCCACCGCTTCGGTGCACAAAATTTCTGCTGCGTCCTGATCTACGAGGTAGTCGCCGCCTTTCACTGTGTCGAAGGTGTGCCATTCGGCGTTATCTGCCTCTACGTTTGCCAGCGCAGCGGCCATGCCTCCCTGGGCAGCACCGGTATGAGAACGGGTGGGATACAACTTGGTGAGCACAGCCGTGCGGGTGTGCTGGGAGGATTCGAGTGCGGCGCGCATACCTGCACCACCGGCTCCCACAATTACTACGTCAAACTCGTGCGTAGTCATACACACCTCTCTGAGTAAAGGAATATCCCACGGGAAGTATCAAGAATAGGAGTAGGGGCCAAGGCGCGAACTCTGCTCATGACACGGACTCGCAGAAGGAAGGAAGCAGGTCTGGGTTCGCACCTATGGGGCACGGGTCAAAGGTGAAAATCACCAGCGTCCCCAACACCACGGTGACAATAAAGGCAAGGGCAAGCAGGGCTTTCAGTACGCGACGGCTCGTCTCGGTACGCGCGTAGTCGTTCACGAGTACACGCATTCCATTAGTGCCATGGAACATTCCCAGCCACAGCATGGCGGCGTCCCACCATTGCCATAGTGGCTGCGCCCATTTACCTGCGACGAAAGCAAAGTCGATCGCGTTGATGCCGTCACCTGTCATGAGATTCACAAAGAGGTGGGTGAAAATGAGGACGATCAGGATAGCTCCCGAGACTCGCATCAGAATCCACGACCATTTTTCGACGTGGTGAGACGTGCGTGGGCTGCGCGCGAAGCGCGGCGGGGTGAGGGAAGGGGCGTTCATAGCGCTCCTCCGAAGACATTGCTCAGATGCCGCGGCAGGAACCCTGCCATTACTGCCGCCCACAGAACCCACACCACGGCTGCTAACAATCTGTGGTGACGGGTTGCCCATTTCCAGGTATCCACGCTTATGACGCGCAAACCATTGAAGGCATGAAAAGCGATGGCGGCCACCAGGCCTGCTTCGATGAGTCCGACCAACGGGGTTTTATAGGAGGCGATGACGGTGTTGTAGGCCTCTGGGGATACCCGCACCAGTGCGGTGTCCATCACGTGGACCACGAGAAAGAAGAATATTGCCACGCCCGTGGCACGGTGCGCGAGCCACATCCACATGCCTGGCTGGCCTCGGTAGAGGCTGCCTACTCGCGACACTTGCGACTCCTTGCAACCGTGCATGTCGAATC
>WTKG01000192.1 GCA_011524475.1 Demequinaceae bacterium | reverse complement strand
ACCGCAACTACGGACCCCTGGACTCCTTCGGTGTTGCTTAATCCTCTCCAAACGATCACCATGAACTACCAGTGGTACTGGGGAGATAAAGCAATCATCGGAGCGACTTCTCCCACGTACCCAGTTACATCCGCTGACATCATTCGCAGACTCTCTGTCCGCGTAACTGCGACTTCCACCGGACATGCAACAACTTCGGTGCTTTCGGAAGAAACCGCGATGGTCCCACGCATACAAGACGGCACCGATTTTTGCGTGGGGGGAAGTTCTCCGCATAGGCGAGGATTCGAACCCTGCTGTGATCATGGAGGTTGCCAGTGGGATCCAATACCGCCGATCGTGTCCGAATTGCGAGAGAACTAAAATTTATCTCATCACTAAATAACGGTGTGCTACACACCAGTGAAATAACGTCTGATTCACCGAATCTTTGGTTCCGGAGCGGTGATAAAAACATCAAACAATTCCGGATGATGCGCATGCACGAGTACTGCGAAAACCACAGCGTCAAATAACAAGTGCACTACCAGGACAAACGTGAGTGACTTGGTGCGCGAGAACAACAACCCTTGTACAAGCGCAAAAGGGATAGTGAGTACGGGACCCCAGGCGCGATAGCCCAATTCCCACAGGAACGACACAAAAATTGTGGCCTGAAGAATGTTCGCTGCCCACAGCGGGAAATGCTTCCTGAAGAGTGCAAAGGCGATGCAGATGAAGAACAGTTCGTCCCAAATTCCGACCGCGTTGACACCTACAAAGAGGCGTCCAATTTCTTGTGCTCCTTCTATCTCCGGCCAATTGCGATACGCCCCCGATTGCAGAAAATAGAACGGCAAAACGAGGTAACCGACCACCACCACGAGACCTATATATGCCCACCGGGCTCGCCCCCACGGTTGTCCCGTGCGGAGCGGGAACGTGATGGTCATGTCTCTAAACAGGTACCGTGACAACGCCCACGGCACGAGAACAGCCAGGGACAACGCCACACTAAACCGCACAATTCCAGCATCACTTAAGTCCGCTTCCAAGGGAATTACCGAGATGATCCCTTGACCGGTCGCAATGAGAAACAAGTCCCGAGAAAGAACACGGTCCACCACATACGCCAGCGCAACACCCAGTACGAGGGGCACATACCCCAGTGGACGTATGTGGAAGGCGAAAAGCAATACCGCGGCTCCCGCCACGCTTGCCGCAGAAAGCCATCGAGCGCTCGCCTGCCATGCCTCGGAATACGGCGTGGGCGTAGCCACACTAGTGTCCGTCACAATCTCTATTTTCTACGACCTGGCGTTATCCATATGCCATGTGCCGCGACGCGTGATCCACACATACCTGCCTGCCAAGGTAAGGGCTCTGGCGACGTTCATCATAAGAAAGGCTGCCCACAGCCACGCATTAGTGAACACTCCCCACATGTAGGCACCCCACACCAGGGGAACAAACACACAAACGACCGAGAAAGCCATGGAGACGAGCATGTCGCGGGTACGCGCAGCTCCAAGGAAAATTCCATCAAGAAGCCACGCTGGAGCAGAAATAATGGGAAGCAAGGTTGCTGCCCACCAATACACACGTGCTTGTTCTAACACTTCAGGTAAATCCGTGAGTAATGCGAGAATTCCTTCACGTCCCACTCCTATCACCACTGTAAACACCACGGCCAATGCCATGCCGGCCACACTGCTTGCCGCCGCAGCGCGATGAAATGCGTGAATATCCCCAGTCCCGCTTTCACGAGCAGCCATGGCTTCAGCAGCAGTCGCATAACCATCAAGAGCAAAAGAGGCCACATACATCATTTGCAAAATAATGGTGTTTGCCGCGAGCACATCATCCCCAAAACGGGCACCGTATGCGGCAACAAACGTGAGCGCCCCCATCAACAACGCGGTGCGAATAGACAGCGCGGTATTCATCCGGGTGAGGCGCCCCCATCCGGTCCGAAGAGAACGGTGCCGCCAATCACGTAAGCGTGCCCGCTGACGAGCATCCAAGAAGCGCCACAGGGTAAATGCCGCGACGATCGCCCCTATGTATTCAGCAGCGAACGTTGCCCACGCTGCGCCCTCCGCTCCCCAGCCGGCACCGGCGATAAATATAAAGTCCAGCACAATGTTGAATCCCGACACGGTAGCCGCAATCACCAAAGGTACGCGCGTATTTTGGGCACCGATGAAGTACCCCACTATTGCCGCGGTGATCAAAACTGCGGGCAACGACAACCCGCGAATGAGGGTGTACCCGTCTGCCACCACCCCGGCACCTGAGTCCGCGGCTAAGAGACGCACAAGAAGCGGCAACACCCACCACTGCACCGCGAGCCATACCGCGCCTATCGCGAGGGCAAGACCCAGCGCTCGCTGGAGATGACGTACGGCCTCCCCGGTACGTTGACGCCCCCACGACTGACCTACGAGCGCTGTAGTTCCTGGGCGAAGAAAAGAAAAAGCCCAATACACCGCCACAATCACGGCCGACCCCAGACCTACGGCCGCCAGGTCCACCGTGCTGGAGAATTGTCCCAACACTGCGGTGTCTACCAACCCTGCAAGAGGTACTGCCACATGCGCGGCGATGGCAGGCACCGCAAGGCTGGCCGCGCGCCGGTGCGGAAGCGCGGCGATACCGCGCCAGGTCACGTCTAGTCGACCGGTCGCGCAGCGACCACTGCCTGGGGAGGTTCTGTTTTGGCAGGCAGAGTGGTGGGACGCCAGGTTTCACGAGTGTGTTCAAATGCCTCAATGGCATCCTGTGACTGTTCTGTGAGGGCAATGTCGTCCAGACCCTCCATGAGACGCCACCGCACATAGTCATCGATCTCGAAAGCCACCGTGATGTCACCACACGTGACAGTGCGGTCTACTAAAGACACCGTGACTTCTCTCCCCGGTTCTTCTTCAAGCGCCTTCCAGAGCAGTTCAATGTCGCTTTGTTCCACCTGGCCAGTCAACAGGCCTTGTTTGCCGGAATTGCCTCGGAAAATGTCTGCAAAGCGGCTGGCGAGCACCACCGCAAACCCATAGTCACGCAACGCCCACACCGCGTGTTCACGCGAAGAACCGGTACCGAAGTCAGGGCCCGCCACCAGCACTGACCCAGTGGCATATTCCGGGCGATTGAGTATAAAGTCCTCGTCCTCACGCCATTCGGCAAACAGGGCGTCTTCAAACCCTGTTTTGGTGACTCGCTTGAGATACACCGCAGGGATGATCTGGTCGGTGTCTACGTTGCTTCTGCGCAACGGAACTGCCACACCGGTATGAGTGGTGAATTTTTCCATGACTTTAGTCCTCCACATCCGATGGGCTTGACAGGGTCCCGCGCACAGCCGTAGCGGCGGCCACGAGCGGACTCACCAGGTGTGTGCGCCCTCCTCGCCCCTGACGTCCTTCAAAGTTTCGATTGGAGGTCGAGGCGCTACGTTCTTGCGGCGCTAACTGGTCTGGATTCATGCCCAAACACATAGAACATCCTGCGTTCCGCCACTCGGCCCCAAAATCCAAAAACACTTGGTCGAGACCTTCTGCTTCGGCCTGAAGACGCACGCGAGCGGAGCCTGGAACCACCATCATGCGGATATCGTCAGCCTTCTTTTTGCCTTTGATCACCGCTGCCGCGGCACGCAAGTCCTCGATACGTCCGTTAGTGCATGAACCCAAGAAGACCGTGTCAACCTTGATGTCACGCAACGCAGTTCCAGGGGTGAGACCCATGTATTCCAGTGCATTACGCGCTGCCTCTTGCTCCGTGGCATCGTCAAAATCTTCTGGTGACGGCACCGTCGCGCTGAGCGGCAAACCTTGGCCAGGGTTCGTCCCCCAGGTCACAAAAGGCTCCAAATCGGCGGCATTGAGGTCTATTTCTGCGTCAAATACTGCGTCGTCGTCTGTCGTGAGGGTGGACCAATACTCCAGTGCGGCATCCCAATCCTTGCCCTCTGGGGCGTGAGGGCGGCCCTGCACGTAGTCAAAGGTCGTCTGGTCTGGCGCAATCAAACCCGCGCGCGCACCTGCCTCGATAGACATGTTGCACACGGTCATGCGTGCTTCCATCGATAACGATCGGATGGCTTCTCCACGGTATTCAAGAACGTACCC
>WTKG01000098.1 GCA_011524475.1 Demequinaceae bacterium | reverse complement strand
TTGTTACGCACCGTGGGTCATGCGTGGAAGCAAGATTCTTTAGCGAGGGAAGCGCAAGAAATTCTCACTACGGGTAGCGAACTATATGACCGTCTGCACAAAATGGGAGAACACCTATCCAAGCTCGGGCGCGCATTAGATTCCGCACACAAAGCATTTAATGAAACCGTGGGAACCGTGGAAAAACGCGTGCTTCCTTCTGCGCGCAAGATGGGCGAACTCCAACAAAAGAAGCAGTCCCTCACGGTGGAGCCAATCCAGGGCGAGACACGACGCCTCACCGCTCCGGAACTCACTACAGAGGAGTGAGCGAACTTCACACCCTCGGTGCGAGAACTACGCACGCATCGCGCGCTCTGCGTCCTGAGCTTTGAGATCGGCACGAATCTCTTTCGGGAGCGAGAAAATGAGATCTTCAGTGGCGGTACGCACCTCATCAACGGTTTCGTATCCCCGCTCCGCGAGACTCGTCAGCAGGTCGCGGACCAAGATTTCAGGAACCGAAGCGCCCGAGGTAACCCCCACTGTCTCGACTCCTTCAAACCATTCGTCCTGAACTTCGCTCGCGCGATCGATGCGATATGCGGCTGAAGCGCCTGCGTCCAGAGCCACCTCCACGAGACGCACAGAATTGGATGAGTTCGCAGAACCCACCACGATCACCAGGTCAGCATCCGGAGCGATCTTCTTCACGGCTACCTGACGGTTCTGGGTGGCGTAGCAAATGTCATCGCTGGGGGGGTCCTGCAGGTGGGGGAATCGAATGCGTAGCCTGCGCACTGTCTCCATCGTCTCGTCCACGCTGAGGGTGGTCTGGGAAAGCCACACCACATTCTCGGGATCAGGAACTTCAACCCGATCTGCCTCGTCCGGATCATTAACGATGATCGTGTGTTCAGGGGCCTCCCCCGCCGTACCCTCTACTTCTTCGTGACCCTCGTGACCGATCAACAAAATAGTCTGCTGGGACTTCGCGAAACGCACCGCTTCTTTGTGCACTTTCGTCACCAAGGGGCATGTCGCATCGATGGTTTCGAGGTTGCGTTGCGCCGCTGCGTCACGCACTGCTGGCGACACACCGTGAGCGCTGAAGACAACTCTGGCACCTTCGGGGACTTCATCTGTTTCTTCTACAAATATGGCGCCGCGCTCG
The DNA here is from genome assembly GCA_011524475.1 of Demequinaceae bacterium. GTDB lineage: Bacteria > Actinomycetota > Actinomycetes > Actinomycetales > Demequinaceae > WTKG01. The sequence continues at coordinate 2,989 of WTKG01000098.1, read as the reverse complement.
GTAAGAGTTTCCACCACGTATTTGTTGTGAACAATCTCTTTACGCACGTACACGGGTGCCCCATGAAGTTCCAGGGCCTTCTCTACAGCAATAACCGCCCGATCAACGCCTGCACAATATCCGCGCGGGGCAGCAAGAAGAACGCGTTTAGTGGCCATGGCCCCATTGTACGTGGGACGCTGGGGCCTATGACCGACGTACCCGCACCCACTGCGCTAGAGACCAGCGCCGAGAACCCGTGGCCCGTACGTCACCTCTCACCAAAAATTCACGAGTACGTGTCACGCATGACACCGGTGTGGGTAGAAGGCCAGGCAGTCAATGTAAAACGTTGGCGGAATCTGGTGTTCCTCACCCTGCGCGATTCCGAAGCAGATATGTCTATCCCGGCCATGATCCCTGCCGCAGCCGCAGATGCGCTCGAGCCTCCACTGGCGGACGGTGCGCGAATAGTGGTGCATGCGAAGCCGGAATGGCGACTTAAGAATGGCAGTCTGCAACTTCATGGCCGTGAAGTGCGCGGTGTCGGTATCGGTGAACTTCTTGCGCGAATTGAGAAATTACGTACGGAACTCGCGGCGGAAGGCCTCTTTGAGGATGGCCGTAAAATTTCGTTGCCCTACGCCCCCAGCCGCATAGGCCTCATTTGCGCCACCGAGGGAGATGCGGAACACGACGTGGTCGTGAACGCCACCGCACGCTGGCCACAGATCTCGTTCGAGATCCGGCGTGTGACTGTCCAAGGAGCCTCTGCCGTCCAGGAAGTCTCTGAGGCGATTGCGGAACTTGATGCTCTACCGGAGGTGGAAGTCATCGTCATTGCACGTGGTGGGGGTTCTCTTGAAGACCTTCTGCCCTTTAGCGCAGAGGCCCTCATCCGGAGCGCTGCGGAGTGCACAACGCCATTGGTGAGTGCGATTGGGCACGAAAAAGATTCTCCCTTGCTGGACCTGGTTGCAGATATGCGCGCCTCTACCCCCACGGATGCAGGAAAACGCATCGTCCCCGACGCCCAGGAAGAAAGTGACGCAATCGCACGCATATTGAAAGCACTGCGCACCCGTATCGAAGTTCACCTCGACAACGCTGCTCAATCTCTTATGACGTACGTGACTCGTCCCGTACTGGTGCACCCCCAGCGATGGCTGACTCCCCATATAGAAGACATTGCTCGTGTCCATCGACGCTCAGCACAAGCACTCGTCACCACCATGACGACGGCAGACGCACGTATCACCCACGCACGTGCAAGTCTGCGCGCGTTATCCCCTCATGCCACCCTCGCACGCGGCTACGCAGTGATACGTGATGCCACAGGAAAGGTGGTGCGTGATGCCACCGCACTCCAACCGCACGACACCATCAGCATGCAGGTGGCGCATGGGCACGCCACAGCAACCGTGACCGCCGTACAAAAAGAAACACCCTCTGAAGCGACTAGCGTGGAGTGATGGCTGTGAAGAAACCAGAAGATCTGAGCTATGAAGAAGCCCGCGATGCTCTCGTAGAAATCGTCGCCACACTTGAGGCGGGGTCCGCCACCCTTGAGGAATCTTTGGAACTATGGGAGCGAGGCGAAGCTCTTGCCGCACGATGTCAAGATCTGCTGCATGGCGCTCGGGAGAGAATCGAGAACACGCGTAACGCGCAATCTCCCACTCACAAAGGACAGGACTATGCGTCGGGCAACACGTCCTCGGGAGATACCCCTTAGGTAGGACCCCTGCCACCGAAGTGCCACAATAGGGCAATGGCAGACTCGCAGGAGTTTCGGACTGAACGCGACACTATGGGTGAGGTACGTGTCCCAGTACACGCTCTCTACCAGGCGCAGACGCAACGAGCCGTGGACAATTTTGGATTCTCAGGGCGAGGCCTAGAGGATTCACACATCACAGCACTCGCCCAGGTAAAGAAGGCTGCCGCGCAGGCGAATGCAGAACTCGGAGTTCTGCCCCAGGACATCGCGTCCGCAATCGTGAGCGCCGCAGACGAAGTCATTGCTGGCCACCACGGCGACCACTTCCCTGTGGACGTCTATCAAACGGGGTCAGGCACCTCTTCCAACATGAATATGAACGAAGTGCTCGCCACTCTGGCGCATCAGAACATCGGCATTGAAGTGCACCCGAACGACCATGTGAACGCTTCTCAATCATCAAATGACGTGTTCCCCACCTCTGCTCACGTGGCGGCTACTGCCATGAGCATCCACGCACTCATGCCTGCGCTGAAGCATCTTGAGGAGTCGTTGCAGAAGAAATCACGTGAGTTTGACGATGTCGTCAAAGCAGGCCGCACGCACCTCATGGACGCCACCCCTGTGACGTTAGGTCAAGAATTCAGCGGCTACGCGGCTGCCGTATCGCACGGAATTGATCGCGTGGAATCAACGCTGCAGAGACTTGCGGAAGTCCCGCTGGGAGGCACCGCTATCGGCACTGGAATTAATGCTCCCCCAGGGTTCAGGGACAAGGCCGTAGGGATACTTGCCAAGAACACGGGATTACCTCTTGCCCCAGCCGCAAACTCTTTTGAAGCGCAAGCTGCCCGCGACGGACTGGTCGAGCTTTCAGGGGCCCTTCGCACGGTGGCTGTGAGTCTTACAAAAATTTGCAACGACATCCGCTGGCTGGGATCAGGCCCCAGCACCGGGCTTGCTGAAATTCGTATTCCGGACCTTCAGCCCGGCTCTTCCATCATGCCGGGCAAGGTGAATCCCGTCATTCCTGAGGCTGTGCTGATGGTGTGTTCACGGGTGGTGGGAAACGATGCCACCATCGCATGGGCAGGTGCCTCTGGAACATTTGAACTGAACGTTCAGATTCCCGTGATGGCTTCGAGCGTGCTGGAATCTCTGCACCTACTTACGCAGGCATCCCGATCCCTGGCAGACAAAACAATCACCGGAATCGAAGCGCACACCGAACGTGCCCTTCGTAACGCCCACTCCAGTGCCTCCATCGTGACTCCCCTCAACCGAATCATT
>WTKG01000071.1:2699-4163 GCA_011524475.1 Demequinaceae bacterium | reverse complement strand
GTCGTCGCGCTCCTGATTGGAAGGATGCATGAGCTGCGCGGGATCGTCCACATGCCCCAATCCCACTACATGCCCAAGCTCGTGCATGATCACAGCACGCGCAACGGACTCACCACCGTTACGCGTCAAGAGTGTGGCGATGTCCACCGCATCGAGAATTACGACTCCAGAGGTGAGATAGCGCTGGTCCCCATACGCGCCCGTGACCGCACTTGATCCCCCGAGGCCCGTGACCGTTCCTTCAAGACGGGGGTTGCTTTCCTCCGTTGCCCAGCCGATCAAAATAGGTGCAAATCGATCGTCCCCATAGCGGTCTGGCTGAATCAAGTTGCGCTCAAAAGAAGGTTCCTCGTCAGTCTCGCCGAGGAATTCAAAAGTGAGGCCGGTAGCCTCTTCTATCTCCGCGATCGCCTCATCAATCAAAACCCGAGCACCCGAAGGCTCACCGCGCGCGGATATTACATATTCAAGTGGTCGACATGGGTCATATCGCACCGGTTCACCCTCATCAACAAAAAGAAAGTCATAGGTCCCCACAGTGGTGACGGGCACCGTGGGCAGCAGCCGTCCTTGATGTGCCGACGGGATAGGAATGCGCACCTCTTCCCCGTCCTGGAGAATCGCATTTCGAGGAGTCCCGAAATTGCGTATGTCCGTCACCGTGGTACCCGTTGCCAGCATGACTGCTACCGCTGCACCCACTGCCAAGAAAAGGGCAGCCAGCATTCGACCGATTGCGCTCATGACCCCACTGTGCCAGTTCAGGCGACAAGATGCGGGTGCAACGCAGCCGCATCATGCACTTGCTGGGTCATTCCTCGACATGCCTGTGGCGCCTCGATTTTGGCGAAGACAGGAAGGTGCGCGAAGATATGCCTGTGCGAGCACTACTTCTGGAAACACTTCACCCCCGTGCAACCGAGATTTTGGAGTCCTCCGGGATTGACGTCACGAACGCGCCGGGAGCTCTCGACCAAGACGAATTAATCGACGCTTTGTCCGGTGTCGAGATACTTGGCGTGCGCTCAAAAACACAGGTATCTGCACAGGTATTGAATGCCGCCCCCTCCCTGATAGCCGTGGGGGCTTTCTCCATCGGGACAAACAACATAGATCTTGCCCATGCTGCCCAGCGCGGCGTAACCGTATTCAATGCTCCCTTCAGTAACACTCGCTCGGTCGTGGAGTTGGCGATTTGCGAGATCATTTCACTCACCCGTCGCCTGCCACTTCACAATCGATTCATGCACGCAGGCGAATGGAGCAAGTCGGCTGATGGCGCCCACGAAATCCGTGGACGCACACTAGGAATCGTGGGATACGGCAACATCGGCTCACAGTTATCTGTCGTGGCTGAGGCTCTCGGCATGAACGTCATTTTCTTCGACACTCAAGAAAAGCTTGCCCTGGGCAACGCGACTCCCATGAACTCGCTTCACGAACTTCTGGAGGCCGCAGACGTGG
>WTKG01000071.1:0-2689 GCA_011524475.1 Demequinaceae bacterium | reverse complement strand
CCACATTGACGGGCGGGCAGGAAACGCGGGATTCTTCGGCACTAAGGAAATCAACACAATGAAACCCGGGGCATTGTTCTTGAACTTGTCGCGCGGGTTTTTGGTCGACCTTGATGCCGTCACCGCCGCGTTGAAGTCAGGGCATCTGGGCGGAGTCGGTCTTGATGTCTTCCCTGACGAGCCCAAAAAGAAAGGTGACCCTTTCTCTTCTCCTCTGCAAGGAGCGCCCAACACCATTTTGACTCCCCACATTGGCGGATCCACAGAAGAGGCCCAGCGTGATATCGGCCAGTTTGTGGCGTCACGCCTACGGGATTACCTGTTCCACGGATCCACTTCGCTCAGTGTCAACACGCCGAATTTGTCACTTGCGCAACCACAAGGCAGGCACCGGATTGCGTATCTCCACACCAACACTCCCGGCGTTCTTGCGGATGTGAATGCGATTTTTGCGGCACATGGAGTCAATATCGAGAGTCAGTTGCTCGGCACTCGTGGAGACTACGGCTACGTCGTCACAGACATCGCTTCTGATGTTCCTGCTGCACTTCGCAAGGAACTCGAAGCCCTCGAGGCAACCGTGCGTCTGAGGGTTCTTTCGTAACCCACGAACACAGGGAAACCCTTGCCGAAAACGGCGGCACGTCTCACCTGAGAGCGGCCTCCGTGGTGTCAGTCAGAACCAGACGCCGAATCAGACGCCCGTAACTCGGTGATGGCATTCTCGAAATCGTCTAGGTCGTCAAAGCTCTTATAGACACTCGCGAAACGCAAGTAGGCCACTTCGTCTAACTCTTTCAACGGTGCCAAAATGGCGAGACCGATATCTAGCGCATCTATTTCTGCTTGGCCTGTAGCGCGGAGCTGCTCCTCGACCTGTTGGGACAACACTGCAAGATCGTCATCAGACACCGGCCTGCCCTGACACGCTTTCTTAAGCCCTGACACGATTTTTTCGCGACTAAAAGGTTCCGAGACACCGTTGCGTTTACTTACCGTGATAGACGCTGATTCAAGAGTCGTGAATCGACGTGTGCATTCGGGACATTCCCTGCGGCGACGGATCTGAGCGCCGTCATCCGACACTCGGCTATCAATAACACGCGAGTCAGTGTGACGACAAAACGGACAATGCATGCACATACTTTGTCACGAAAAGTGCTCCACCTACACCCCGGAAAGTTCCACGCCCGTGGTCAGGAATAGTCGGGCAAAAGAAGTTGCTGCCCAGCAACCACTGCAGACGATGTCAAACCGTTCAATTCCACGATTCCACGAATCACTACTTGAGGGTCGCTCCCTGCTGGACCTACAGCCCGGGCAATGTCCCACAGCGTCTGACCTGCTACCACTGTGTAGGTATCAAAGTTGTGGTGAGAACCCTCTACGACTTCCGTCCGAGGTGTGGAGTCTTCGGCAAGTGCCTGAGGCCCCAAGACAAGAGCCGCCGCCAACGCGCACGCTCCGATCAAGGTACGCATTAAACGGCCCCCGCGGGTCAATTTTCCGTCTGCTCGTATCATCCTTATCCCTCCGAATCGAACATATGTTCGTCGTACGTATGTTCTATTTGTAGCACGAGAGCGGCAAAAAGTGAACGACACGCTCGAACATGTGTTTGATTTTGTGCTGCTCATGGCGTACTTTCATGACAACAGGACACCACTGGGGTCTGACATTGCAGCCAGAGAGACCTCCACAGGTACAGGAAGGCAACTATGAGCGAGGCGACACCGGCACGAACGGAGGCCACTTCCGGGTCAGTGGCAGACACTGCGCTCACCGCACGTCAGACACACATCCTGGACACCATCAGAGCATCCGTAGCCGAGCGAGGGTACCCGCCGTCCATGCGCGAAATCGGCGAAGCTGTCGGGCTCACTTCGACCTCAAGCGTCAAACATCAACTCCAAGCCCTTGAATCCAAAGGATTTGTCCGCCAAGACCCCAACCGCCCACGGGCGCTCTACCTGACTGACTCTGACGAGAGCGACGTTGCAAGCAACGCAGAGCCGCAGGCGCTACGTCCGGATATCGCGTTCTCCGATGGAATTTCTGAAGTCCCTCTTGTGGGGCGGATTGCCGCCGGTGGCCCCGTGTTGGCAAATCAAGAAATCGAAGACGTCTTCGCTCTGCCTGCGCAACTGACAGGCGAGGGCGAGCTGTTTATGTTGAACGTCACCGGGGACTCCATGATTGACGCAGCTATCTGCGACGGCGACTGGGTGGTGGTGCGCCGGCAGAACACTGCCGATAACGGAGACATCGTCGCCGCCCTCTTGGGCGAAGATGCGACCGTGAAGACTTTTCAACGACGCGACGGTCACGTGTGGCTCATGCCGCATAATCCGCACTACGCCCCTATCGATGGCGACGAAGCAACCATCATGGGCAAAGTCGTCTCGGTTCTCAGGCGCCTGTAGGCTCCCCTGCCTCGGAGGTCAGCCTCTGCAACGCCTCACGGGCAACCACGGGTTCTTGAGTGGCCCAAAATCCAGGCATGCCCGCTGTCAAAAAACTCGCGTAACGCGCATGCGCAAGCCGCGAATCAAGAACCGCCACCACTCCGCGATCCTCATGAGAGCGAATGAGGCGCCCCGCCCCTTGCGCCAGGAGTAGCGCCACATGCGCCGCGCTCACCGACATGAAACCGTTATTCCCATTTCGATCCGCAGCCTCCGTGCGCGCC
>WTKG01000078.1 GCA_011524475.1 Demequinaceae bacterium | reverse complement strand
CACATTGGCGGCCGTGAGGTCACCATGGGTAGGCACGAGTGGCCCTGGAGGGTACGTGTCCATGAAGTCGCGGGTGAGGGTTACCACTCTGTCGAGAATGCGAGCATCGGCCCCTCTTGCGTGTGCAAGCGGAACATATTTCTCAAAATGATCAGCCCAGCCTTGCCGTCGAGGAAAACTGCAGAGGGAACCCGGCAGTGCATCCAATGCGCAACTCAAGAGTTGCGCATCGATCCTTATCCCACGACTATGGCTCGTTGCCACATCTACCCCTGCGGCCTCTTCCAGAAGAATCACTCCCTCTCGTGACTTTTCTGCGCGAGGAGCTATCTCAATCTGATTAAAGCGTGCAGCAACACCCTCCGCTCTTTCTGGTCTCACAATTTTTGCAAACCATGTGCCTGCCTCACCATTACGCACACCACTAACCTTCACCACGGCTCGTCGCATGGGCCGGTACGCCATCACCTCAATTTCTTCGACCGCAAGTGGCGGCGCACACATCGAGCCAAACTGGATTGCAGACTCGAGGATCCCCACCCGCTCGAGACCAGGAAGTTTCGGATCCCGCGGAAAAGCCCACACATATACCGTGCTGTGCTGGCGATCCAGGCGCACTGCGCCGATGCGAGCCGCGCTATGTTCCGCAAGTTCCGCGTTCGTTGCAACTAAGCGCGTGACACCTGTGTGCGTAGAAACTGAAATTTGTGCAGCGCGCTCGCCTCCGGGCCTCGCCGTCACATGATCAACACTCCAGGACTGAACGTCAAGGCCAATGGTCGCCATAGCAATGCGGATGATCTGTTCATCATCTTTTTCAGATAGAAAAGTTTTCACAAGAAGTGCACCAGAGTGGGCGATACTGGGATCGAACCAGTGACCTCTTCCGTGTGAAGGAAGCGCGCTACCACTACGCCAATCGCCCGTCGGCTCGCCATGTTACCGCCTTACGCCACCCTCTCGGGAGCCGGATCCCTGTTCGCCTGTGCTTCGTCCTCAAATATACGGGCGAGCTCTGCGGTGATGGGCCCCGGAACTACCTCGACACCATCCAGGTGAGTAGCCACCTGAAGGCCTCGAGTCACCGACGAGACGGCTACATGCGAACGTAGGCGCAATACGTCGTCAAGAACCGAGAATTGCAATTCACCTGGACTTGCCACCCGCACCGGAATCCCCTGTTTGCTTCCCCACTCCAACAACAACGATCGCGTGATTCCCGGAAGGCACCCTGCAGATAACGGGGGCGTGAGAATTTCTCCCTCTTTTTCCACAAAAACATTGGAGGCTGCGCCTTCACACAGGTGACCGAGCGTATTAGCCATCAACGCTTCGTCACCTCCATGAGAAGTGGCATACCGCGCCATCATCACGTTCTCCAAAGCCGAGGTGACCTTGAGACCCACCAGCGGCGAACGCTCGTTTCGTTGCCAAGGAACCCGCACGAGGCGACACACGCGAGATGTCACCCCCGCAGTGCCCGCCACGACCAGGGTGGGGGCACCTGGTTCACGAGAAAGACCCAGTGGTGCCGCGCCTGAGGTCACGGTGATGCGCAAGCGAATAAATTTTCCTTCACCTGCACGCAAGACATCTGCGACGGCACCTCGAACCACATCGTGAGGAACAACCGGAAGCCCGATTCTCTCCAAGGAATAGTCAAGGCGGCCAAGATGCCGAGTTAAAGCAAAAGGCTCTCCTTCACGTACCGCAATGGTTTCGTATATTCCATCACCCAATAAGAACCCGTGGTCAAGGCCCGACACCACGGGAGCATGTGCCTGCCAGAGGCGCCCATGCGCCCATACTGCCGTGTTCATGTTCCTATTGTGGCCCCGGAAGCCAGCGATACAAGGCGTGAAGCCTTAAGTTCGGTCTCGCGCCACTCCAACGCAGGGTCACTTCCCCACGTGATCCCCGCACCAGTACCGAAGTTAAGGGTTCCGCCCACGTGTGGATCCCACCAGAACGTACGGATTCCCACTGCTAGGGACGCGCGGCGGGAGTCAGCGTCCACCCATCCCATCACGCCGCAGTAAGGGCCACGAGGCACCGGTTCCTGCGCCGCGATAATTTCTAGCGCCGTGGACTTCGGGGCACCAGAAACGGAGCCAGCGGGGAGAGCGGCTTTGACCAGCGCCCCCCACATGTCAGGGGTCCAGCAATACCGTTCGTCGAGGTCCGCTTCGATTGTCGACTGAAGGTGCACCAGCCCTGGATGGGCGTGTTCGCGGAGGAATTCCGGCACTCGTACAGTTCCTGGCTTTGCCACGTGACTGAGATCGTTGCGCACAAGATCCGTAATCATGACGTTTTCTGCCTGATCTTTATCAAGCATGGATTCCCCCACCGCAGCCGTGCCTTTGATCGGGGAAGAACGCACCGTCTCCTCGTCTACCTCAAGAAAAAGCTCCGGTGAAGCAGAGACCATCCAGCGTCCGGGGACATCACGATGGCCCGGAATGGAGATCAGCGCTGAATGCGGTGCGGGATTCCCAGCGTCGAGGCAGTGTGCCAGGGCGCTCAGATCTGGCCCCTGCTGACTGGCCGATAGCGGAGCAGTAAGAACCCGGCACAAGTTCACCTGATACACATCCCCGGCTCGAATGTGGTTCCGGATATTGTTGACGCCACGCTCATATGCCGTCTGGTCCAGGGATGTTGTCCATTCTTCCGGCGAAGGCCCGCTCCATGGGGAGGCAGGAGAAAGTTGGCGCCGGCCCCCTGCTTGCGGTGACACGTCGGCGAAACGCCAGGCATCTATGCGGCCCTCAAAATCTCCCACAATCACCCAGAAGCCGCTCTCTGCCAGGCGATGACCGTCTACCCGCACATCTACGTGTTCCACGGCATGCGCAGCCCGTATCGCCGGAAATTCGGCAACCGCCTCGCGCCAGGCCTCGGTCGGTGAAGACATAGCCACTACCGTAGCCGGACGCCCGCACTCACGACGATGCAGATTTGTGGCGCTTGGCGATATTCGGCTAAGGTCATACCTCGTCGCTCACGCGACAGGCGGACGTGGCTCAGTTGGTAGAGCATCACCTTGCCAAGGTGAGGGTCGCGGGTTCGAGTCCCGTCGTCCGCTCGGAAGTTAGATGGTGTTCCACTCACTTCTGCGGTGGAGTGGCCGAGTGGTTAGGCAGCGGCCTGCAAAGCCGTGTACGTGGGTTCGAATCCCATCTCCACCTCGGGCGATTGGCGCAGCGGTAGCGCGCTTCCCTGACACGGAAGAGGTCACTGGTTCGATCCCAGTATCGCCCACCACCGAGGCCCAGCCTCGCGGAGCATGCACCTCAGTCCGTGGCCTCGGCCGACGGAGAAACCGCCATAGATCCCAGCCGACTCAATGTCCGTAAGTATTTTTTGCGATATCCGCCGCGCATCATCTGCTCTGAAAAAATCTCCTCTATCGGAATGCCCGAAAACACGACACTGGTGTCTTGGTCATAGAGGCGATCCACCAGGGCCACTACTCGTAAGGCGGCTGCTTCGTCAGGCACGGGAGTGATCCCCGTGAGTCCCGCCGTTGTCACACCCTCGACGTATGCCCCGTACCAGGCCGGATGTACGTGGCTCAGATCCGCGAGAAGGGCATTCCAGTCATCGCATGTCGCATTATCGGCACACGTGCGTTCTTGCACCACAGAATCCTCGACGGGTAGTGGAGAAACTGTTCCCGCATGTTGCCGGTAATCCGCTCCTTCGATACGTACCACTTCAAAAATCGCAGAAAGTGATTGAATCTCGCGCAGAAAATCTTCGGCCGCGAATCTTCCCTGGCCAAGTTCTCCCGGAGGCGTGTTCGACGTTGCCGCAATAATCACGCCGCGGTCACTCAATTCCCGCATCAGCCGCGTCACCAACATCGTGTTCCCGACATCATCAAGCTCGAACTCATCGATGCATAGCACCCGAAACTGAGCACAGTGGTCACGGGCCGCCGCGAATCCCAGAACTCCCACCACTGCAGTCAGTTGCATGAAGGTGCAGAACATCGCCTTTTTCCCTGCCCCTGTGGCAATCGCTGCGAGTAAGTGGGTCTTTCCTACCCCGTACCCTCCATCGAAATAAAGTCCTCTGGGCTTGTGAGGGCGACGTCGCGAACGCGCATGTTCGATACAGGCGCGAGCCGCCTGCTGAGCATGCAGTCGGTCGCGCGCACGGCGATCGCGCTGGT